>JAGYOJ010000066.1 GCA_018399435.1 Actinomycetota bacterium
AATTCTTCCTAAAAATATTCCTATGCCAAAAAGAATTACAAATGCCAAAAAGAAGCCACCATAAAAACAATAATTTATAGGCACTATAGCGCCAAAAAAGAACGGAATTATAGGTATAAAAGCAGTAATTACAGGTGAAAACCCGTTAACTGCTGCTAAAATCTTTGCGGCATAACTTTGTGCTTCTGCTATTACGGTTTTATCTAAATTGTGAAGGGTATATTTTTCAAGATCATCAATCTCTTTTTTTCTTTCTGCGCTTTCGCTATTATAAGCACTAACAACCCCGGAAATTCCTAGAGAAATACAAACAGCAGACCCGGTAATTATTACATTTACATAATTTTCAGTACTTATAATAAAATTGCCCATAAGAACTCCAATAATAGTAATTACTCCATCAAAACCATTTACTGCAAAGTAGCGCCTTATAAGTTTGGGTATATTTGCAATTTTATTATATTTCCTTATTTTCTTTAGATATATCTTGAGCCTATTCATTACCTTTTAAGCAAAATTTATTAATGGCTTCCGCTACCCCGTTTAAGTCATTGCTTGAAACATTATAGTCTGCCGCTTCTTTTACACTATCAGGGGCATTATCCATTGCTATCCCTATCCTGGCAAACTTAATAGTTTCTAAATCATTTTCACTGTCACCAATAGAAATAATTTCTTCTTTTTTAATATTAAACATTTCCATAATTTTTTTTAGGGCAAATAATTTTCCCGCGCCCTTATTTAAAAGGGTTAAAAAAATTGGCCCTCCCCTTTTTATCTTTACCCTATCTTTAAAATTATTAATAATTATTTTGTTAAATTCGTCCTTGCTATCAATAGTTAATGTAATCAAAAGTATATTGTTTATAATTTCTTTTTCCCTAAGATCAGAAACTTTTATGACTTTATCCCCTGTCCCTTCAATATGGTCAATGCCCGGATGGCTATTTTCGTAATATATGTTTCCATCTATTGAGCTTAATGCTAAGCCTTTTTTATGTTTTCTTGAAATTTCTATTACTTCTTTGACAACATTTTTTGGTACTTTTAGTGAAAATAAAGGCTTAAGGTCTTTATTAATTATTGCAGCTCCCCCTGAGGCAATCTGGGGGTCTACCAATCCTAACTTCTTTATTATCTTTCCAACAGTATAGATGGTTTTACTGGTAGATAAAATAATTTTTATTCCTTTTTGTATACACTTCTTTATAACTATTTCATTCTCATTGCTTATCTCTGACTTTGAATTATATAAAGTGCCGTCAAGGTCTATTGCTATTAATTTAATCAAAAGAACCTCCAATAATATACGGGCCTTTTTATTTTAATTAAGGCCCGTATATTTAAAAATTTTTAAGGTGTTAATTCTTCGTCTTCGGGAATTTCTTCTTCTGTTTCGGCCTCAGGCTGTGTTTGGGTTGTAGCCTCGGGAGCAATTTCATCAATTCCTTTTTGCAGGTCCCCTAAATCTACCAAAGGCACAATTCCTTCAGGCAATATGCCCCATGATATATTTGGTGATAATTTTTGTATGAACTCAAGTTGTATTATTTCAGGATATTCCCTTAGGGATTCACCCTTAATTGTAATTTGTTCAGCTTCTGCCTCAGCTTTTATTATATTTTGCTCTTTTTTTATTCTTTCTTGTTCTAATACATTTCTTTCTACAACAATTCTTTCTTCAGCTATCTGTTTTTCTTCCAGTATGTCAAAATATTCTTCTGTAAAATCAATCTTTCTTAACAAAAATTCATCTAATACAATGCCCTTGCTTTCAAAATTAGGCCTTAACGTGCTTTCAATTTCATCCTGCACATCAAATACTTGCTCTGAATAAAGCTGGAGGGCCGTATATTTTTTAGGTATATTTCTAGCAAGGGACCTTGCTTCTGCCTTAACTACTTTTTCTACAAGATCATCCATTGTGCCAATATTATTTAATATGCTAACTGCCTTCTTTCCGTCAATAGAAAATCTTATAGTATATTTTAGCTTAATCTGTTGACCGTCAGAAGATGTGGTGTCAACCGCAAAATCCCGATAGTTTGCATTACTTGTTTGGGGCTGGTCGCTGGTTTCATATGTTACCTGCCTTGTAGAATAATTTACGGTATTTTGAACAAATGGTATTTTAACATGTAGGCCAGGTTGAAACACAATTCCGGTAGCCCTGCCGAATTGGGTTAAAACTTTTACATTACCAGCTTGTACAATTACCATCGAATTTATAAGGACAACCAAAACTACCACAAAAACAATTACCCCTATTATTATTTTTGGAATTAATTTCATACTATAATTCTCCTTTCTAGAATAATTTCATTATATAGGTTCTAATACTATGCAAGTCATAGTGTCTCTAATCATTTTTAAATTTTGAATCTTTGAGATCACTGTTTTGCCTAATTTATCTAAATTTTCTTCTTCCACATATACAATCATATCATACGGCCCAGTAACTGTATGGGCACTTTTAACCCCTTTTATTTTTCTAACTTTAGTAAGGGCATCGCTTTCCATGCCAAGTTCGGTCTTTATCAAGATATATGAAGACATCATGATAAAACTCCTTTTTTAAAATATTGCAAGGAATATAACATTTATTATAGGATATTACCACATCATTATAATTAAAAGTGTTGATTTAAAAAAAAACACCATATATAATTTTACACATCTAATATAAGCAATTTTAAGGATAAATATGTCACTAATAACTCTAAAAGATTTACTGTCTCATGCAAGGGAAAACAAGTATGCTGTTGGCGCTTTTAATATTACAAACCTAGACCTAATAGACACTTTAATTGATGCTGCTATTGAAGAAAACTCACCAATAATACTTCAAATAGCAGAAGTTCATTTCAAATATTTAAACTTTGAAGAAATTGGTCCTGCAATAATAAATGCAGCAAAAAAAGTTAGAATACCAATTTGTGTGCATTTAGACCATGGGCAAAGCTTTCAGACTGTTATGAGAGCAATAAGGGCTGGCTTTACATCGGTAATGTTTGATGGAAGCCACCATCCCATAGAAGAAAATATTAGGCAGACTAAAGAGGTTGTAAATGCTGCCCACAGCGTTGGGGTAAGCGTAGAAGGAGAAATCGGAGCTGTAGGAGGAGAAGCAATAGGAGAGCAAGCAGCAACTGCCCATGCAGCAGAAAAAAGCTTGTTTACTAAGGTTGAAGAGGCAATTAGGTTTAAAGAGGAAACAAATACTGATGCAATGGCTATTGCAATTGGAAATGTACATGGCCTTTACAAAGGCGAGCCGGATCTTGATTTTGACAGGTTAATCCAAATTAGAGATGCTACAAAAGTACCTCTGGTATTACATGGAGGTTCAGGAATTTCTGACCAAGATTTTAAAAAAGCTGTTAGCCTTGGAATTAATAAAATTAATTTTTATACTGGAATGTCTCAAAAAGCTGTTATTTCAGTTAAAGAGTACCTAGACAAAACACCAGGGGCTATAAGCTATCCGGACCTGGTAGGTAAGGCAATGCAATCAGTAAAAGAAACAGTCAGGGACAGATTAAGAGTATTTGGCAGTTCTGGGATGTGCACGGCAGAAAAATCAATATGCATATCCTGTGACGAAGAAAGCTGCCAGCTTGAAGATCCTAGATTTAAACCAGAATCTAAAACAGTGCTTTATTCAGACCTGGTTGAAAGAATATCAAAAGAAGTGCTGGACCAATTAAAATAAAAATTTAAGCTTATAAAAGAAACATAATCTTTTTTAAATCTATCTCTGATATTAAGCTATAACCATATTTATATAAAGCATTTTCTGCAAGCTTAATATTATTTGTTGATACGAAAAACAGGTGGCTTTTACAGCTGCAATCACTGGAACCAAAATTTTTTACAGGTGTACCTATCGTATCTATGGATTTGGAGGTTTTACATTCCATTTTTACCGGTTTACTTACAAAATAGATTTCTTTAATATCCACATTCATATTTTTTAAAAAATAATCTATATGCCAATAGATCTTCTTATTTTTGCTTATATGCCTCTTTATTCTTTTTTCTAGGCTATTTAATGCAGAGCCAATATATAAATAGATTCCTTTTTTAAAAAGCAATTCACCCAAGGCCCCTACTTCTATTTTTATTTTATTCTTACATAATATTTTCAGACAATAAGTGCCTTTCATAAATATTAGCTATTGTAAAGATTTACAATCTTTAATAAACCTTTCAAGCAGGCCGCTTTTGCAGTCTTATCAGAGGTCTGTACACTTTTAGCCTCTAATTTGTTTGAATTAATATATGCCTTAAATGACCATTTATTATTAATATATTCTATGGATAATTTCTCTAAATCTATAGCCTTAGCTTTTATAGCAGAAATTACTTGTGATAAATTTGGGACCCATATAAGGTCTTCTTCTAATATTTCAAAATTAGTTTCATAATTTGGAACCCATACAATATATTTACTATCTTTTCCCCACCCTAAAATTTTCTCCAAAAAGCAAAATAATTCTTGTGACTTTATTAAAAATCTATCTCCTGAATTCCATCTGCATAAATTCTGAATATCTTTATTGCTACAAAGTTTAATATATTTTTTAGAAATTTCCATATTTTTAAGACCAGGACCCTTGCAAAAAAACATCAGCAGCGTGATAGGATGATCTCACAAAGATGCCAGAAAAGACATATTTAAAACCTATCTCTTTTGCCAAATTTCCCAGGTTTTTAAACTCTTCTGGTGTATAATATTTTTTTACTTCAAAATTTTCCTTACTTGGCCTTAGGTACTGGCCAATTGTTAAAATATCACAATTGCTTTCTTTTAAATCTAATAAAAGTTTTTCAATATCATTTATTTTTTCACCCAAACCAACCATAAATCCCGATTTTGTATATAGTATATGGCCTTGTTCTTTGGCATATTTTAATATCTTCAAAGAATTTTTATAGTTTGCTTGAGGCCTTATTAATGAATATAGTTTACATATAGTTTCAATATTATGGTTTAATACATCTATATCACTTTTTAAAACAGTATTTAAAGCTTCAATAGATCCTTTAAAATCAGGAATAAGACATTCAATTTTAGAATCAGGATTAATTTTTTTTATTTCTTCTACCGTCTTTACAAAATGGCTTGCCCCTCCATCTTCAAGGTCATCTCTGGTAACAGAAGTCAAAACAACATAATTTAAGCCCATTTTTTTTACAGCTTCTGCAACTTTTTTAGGCTCTTTTCTATCCAAGGGCAAGGGTTTTCCAGAACTAATACCACAAAATGCACAATTTCTAGTACATACATCCCCCAATAACATAAAGGTTGCAGTTTTTTTGCTAAAACATTCATATATATTGGGGCATTGTGCACTTTGACAAACTGTATGTAAATTAGAATCAGAAATTAACTTTTTAATTTTTGTAATATTTATATTGTTAAGATTTACTTTTTTTTTAACCCAGTCCGGTTTATCATCCAACAATTTTTTTAACAATCCTTTCTAAGTCTTTTACGCTGCTAAATTCAATATTTATTTTGCCTTTATTCTTATTTATCATAATAGTAACAGGAGAATTAAGATAATTGGATATCTTCTCAGAAATCTTTGGAATCTTAGAAAATTGTATTACTCTTTTTCTTTTTTTTGATGACTCGTCTTTTAGTTTTTTATTTACTAAATTTTCTACATCCCTTACGCTTAAGCTTTTTCTAATTATCTGTTTAGCTAAACTAATTTGTTCTTTTTCATCTTCTAAACCTAATAATGCCCTTGCATGACTAGAGCTTATTTTTTTCTCATCCACTAATTTTTGCAGGTCTACTGGCAATGAAAGAAGCCTGATTGAATTAGTAATAGCTGTTCTGCTTTTACCTACTCTTGTTGCTAGCTCATCATGAGTAATATTAAACTCATCTAATAATTGCTTATATGTAAAAGCAAGCTCCATGGGGCTCAGGTTGTCCCTGTGAATATTTTCTATTAATGCCATTTCAACAGAAGAAGCATCATCAATATCTTCAGCAATTATCCCTGGGATAGTTTTTAGTCCCGCAAGCCTAGAAGCCCTTACTCTTCTTTCACCAGCAACAATTTCATATTTTTCCCCTATTTCCCTTACAATAATTGGCTGTATAACTCCAAATTTTTTTATAGAGTCTGCTAGTTCTTTTAATGAATTCTCATCAAAATTCTGCCTTGGCTGATTTTTATTTGCTTCTATATCGTCTAATGGAATCTCTAATACCCGGTTTTTATTATCCCCTTTAGGCTCTTTAGAAGAAGATGGGATTAAAGCCTCCAGCCCCCTACCTAGACCTCTTCTTGCCATTCTTTATCACTTCCTTTGTTAAATTTTTATAAGCTCTTGCCCCTTTACAATTCTTATCATAAAACATTATAGGCTGTCCATAACTAGGGGCTTCGCTTAGCCTAACGTTTCTTGGAATTATTGTATCAAATATTTTTTCTGAAAAATAATTTCTTACTTCTTCTATTACTTCATCAGCCAATTTTGTCCTCGAATCATACATTGTCATTAAAGCTCCAGAAATTTTTAAATCTTCATTTAAATTTTCCTTCACTAAATTTATTGTATTTATTAGTTGACCTAATCCTTCCAATGCGTAATACTCACACTGTATTGGTATCAATACTTCTATGGCTGCAGAAAGAGCATTAATGGTTAACAGCCCTAATGCTGGCGGGCAATCAATAATTACAAATTGGTAATCATCCTTAATTTTTTCTATAGCTTCTTTTAACCTATACTCCCTTTTCAAGCTTGACGCCATCTCCACTTCAGCACTAGCTAGTTCGATCGAAGATGGCAGTATCCATAGATTTCTATATTTAGTTTTAATTATTGCTTTTTTAATATCATCTCTTTTTATAATAATATCATAAGTTGTATACTCAACTTCCCTATTATCAACACCCACTCCGCTTGTTGAATTGCTTTGGGGATCCATATCTACTAATAATGTTTTATAACCTTCTAAGCCTAAAAAAGATGATAGGTTTACAGCAGTAGTGCTTTTACCAACTCCACCCTTTTGATTTGCTATTGCTATAATTCTAGGCTCCTTATTTACTAAACTAGAATTATTACTATCACTTTTCCTATTAAAGACTCTTTCTATAAAATTCATTTACACAAATACCTAATTATACAAATCTTCTCTTTTGATTCTTGAAAAACTCCGGGGATATTTTGATGGAGTATTTTTTACTTTTTTGATTTCCAAAAAAACCCTTAACTCTTGTAAACAAGGAGTTTCGGCTTCTAATACATTTAACACTTTTCCTCCCAGTTCAATTACCTCATTGCTAAAATTCTTGAGTTCCCCGAAAATTTTTTTGCTTTTATAAAATATAATTTTACCATTTATTTTACAAAATGGAATTGATAATTCAATTAAAATTAAGAATTTTGTTACAGCCCTTGCCAAGACTAAGTCAAATTGTTCCCTATATCTCTTATCTTTTCCTATTATTTCAGCTCGGCCCCTTATCAATTTAACATTGTCTAAACCTAATTTTTCTATCGCTTTCTCTAAAAATTTTGTTTTCTTTAATGTTTTTTCCAATAAATAAAAATCTTTATTTTTAAAAAATATCGCTAATACTATCCCTGGCAATCCTGCCCCAGTGCCAATATCTAATATTTTATTTCCACTTTTTAAAATCCTGTCTTGGTATTTAATTAATGATAGTGAGTCAAATATTTGCCTGATAAAAATCTGGTCTTTTTCTTTAGTTCCAACTAAATTTATGATTTTGTTCTGGGAATATAATAAGTCTAAATATAATAAAACTTTCTCTATCTGTTCTTCTGTGTATAAAATATTATTTCTTCTAAAAAATAAATT
>JAGYOJ010000067.1 GCA_018399435.1 Actinomycetota bacterium
TGTGCAAAAATTTTTAAAAAAGTTATAGTAGCAGTTTCGGATAATACAAGAAAAGAGCCCTTGTATTCTTTAAATAAAAGGGTTGAATTTGTAAAAAAAGTATTAAGGACCCATGATTGTATAGAAGTAACAACTTTTAATTGTTTGCTTGTAGATTTAGCTGAAAAGAAAAATGCAAGCGTTATTGTTAAGGGGTTAAGAGCAATATCTGATTTTGAATATGAGTTTCAGATGGCACAAATAAATAAAAAATTAAATATAGAAATAGAGACAATCTTTTTAATGACTAATCCTAAATATGCTTATCTTAGCTCTAGCGCCGTTAAGGAAATTGCAGAATTAGGGGGATGCATTAGGGGACTGGTGCCCAGGGAGATTGAAAAAGATATAATTAATAGTTTTAAAAATAAAAAATTTAATTAAGAATTGGAGATTAAAATGGATGCCTTAGAAATTGTTGATAAAATAGAAGAACTTATAGACAAAAGCAAGAAAATACCATTTTCGACTAATGTTGTGGTAAATGAGAATGAAATATATGATTTGATCGATGAGCTCAGGAGCGTACTGCCTGAGGAACTAAAACAAGCTAGATGGATAGTAAGGGAAAGGGAAGGAATGATTGAGGAATCAAAAAGGCAATCATCCAGAATAATAAAAGATGCGGAAGAAAGAGCACAGATTCTTGTAAATGAAAGTGAAGTTTTAAAGAAAGCTAATAAGAAATCAGAAGAACTTATGTCTATGGTTGAAGCAAAAGCAAGGACTATCCGTTTGGAGGCAGAGGATTATGCTGATGAAAAGCTTGCCAATCTGGAAGCAGTTTTACATAAATTACTTTCTGCAGTTGAAAAGGGCAGAGAGCAATTTAAAGATAAACTAAAATCAGAAAAAACATAATTTTGGTGCCCCGCAATTAATTGCATAAATTTTTTTTTATGCTATAGTATGTTGTTGGTTTATAACAGGTATGTAACTTTTTTTATAATCAGGAGGTTGATATTTTGGCAGTACCAAAGAGAAAAACAACAAACACAAAAAGGGACAAGAGAAGAAGTCACCATGGTTTAAAGGCTATGAATATTGTGGATTGCCCTAGATGCCATAGCAAAAAAATAGCTCATAGGGTTTGTGAGAGCTGTGGCTATTATGGCAATAAGGAAATAATAAAAATGGAAGAGGAAACTAAATAAGTAATCCAAATTAAAGAATTGGAGGTTTATAGTGAACCTAGAAAGTTTTTTTTGTCCAAAATCTGTGGCAATAGTCGGTGCTTCAAGAGAAAGTGGTAAGGTTGGAAATACCATACTTACCAATATAATAGATTCAAAATATAAAGGCAAAATTTTTCCCATCAATCCAAAGGCTGATAAAATTCAGGGTTTAAAATGCTATAATTCTTTATTAGATGTTCCCCAAGACATAGATTTAGCAGTAATAGTTATCCCTGGCAAATATGTGCTACAAACTTTAGACGAATGTAATGAAAAAAACGTAAAGGCCGCGATTGTCATATCTGCAGGTTTTAAGGAAGTAGGTAAAGAAGGGGCAAAACTTGAAATGCAATTAGTCAAAAAGGCAAAGGAATATAAAATTAGGGTGCTTGGCCCTAATTGCCTGGGGATGATAGACACTGCGTGCCCCCTTGATGCTTCTTTTTCACCATCTTTTCCCTCAGCAGGCGGGATAAGCTTTATATCACAATCTGGAGCTTTAGGGACATCTGTTCTGGATTGGGCAAAATTTGAAAATATAGGCATTTCAAAATTTGTATCACTTGGCAACAAAGCAGATATTTCAGAAGAAGATTTAATAAAATATATGGAAGACGATGATACCTGCAAGGTAATAACAGCATACCTTGAAGGCGTAAAGGATGGAAGAAAATTTATTGAGGTTAGCAGCCAGGTATCAAAGAAAAAGCCAATAATAATTGTTAAGTCAGGCAATACTAGCGCAGGGGCAAAAGCTGTATCTTCACATACAGGCACTTTAGCAGGTTCTGGAAGAGCATATAGCGCATCATTTAAACAGTCTGGCATTATTAGGGCAAAGACGATAAAAGACCTTTTTGATTATGCTAATACTTTTGCTAATCAGCCATTACCAAAGGGCAAAAAAGTTGCAATAATAACAAATGCTGGCGGGCCTGGCATTATGGCAACTGATGCATGTGAAGAAAATGATATCCCCATGGCGAATTTAAATAAAGATACTATAGAAAAGTTAAAAGAATTCTTACCGGCTGCAGCTAATTTTTATAACCCCATAGATGTTTTAGGTGATGCTCCAGCAGACAGGTACCAGAAAACCCTAGAGGTGATATTAAACGATAAAAATGTGGATGCGGTAATAATAATATTAACTCCCCAAACCGTAACCCAGCCCTATAAAACAGCAAAAGCCATTGTTGAGGAATTAAAGGATTCTAAAACTGAAATTCCGATTATTACTTGTTTCATGGGAGGGGCAGAAGTTGAGAAAGGAATAGGGTATTTAAGAAATTCTGGAATACCTAATTTTGAGATTCCAGAAAATGCCATTGAGACTTTAAAGAAGATGATTGAATACAGCGAATGGAAGCAGAAAAGTGCCCCTGAGTTTAAAAAAATAAAAGCAGATAAGGAAAGTGTTAGCAAGTTATTTGATAATTGCAGAAAAGACGGAAAATGTGAATTAGGCGAGATGGATGCGAGGGGCGTACTTAAAGCATATAATATTAGAGTACCTAAAGCAGAGCTGGCAAGAGATATTGAAGAAGCTAAAGAAATTGCAAAAGACATTAAATTTCCATTAGTTTTAAAAATAGTTTCCCCAAATATATTGCATAAAACAGATGTTGGCGGAATTAAGGTTGGGATTGAAAATGAAAAGGAGCTTGAAGAAGAATTTGAGCAAATGTTGTGGAATGTAAAAAAATATATGCCAGATGCAAATATAAAAGGAATTTTATTGCAAGAAATGATACAATCTAAGAAAGAAACAATAATTGGGATAAACAAAGACCCCCAGTTTGGGCCAATGATAATGTTTGGGTTAGGGGGAATATATGTAGAAGTATTAAAAGATGTTTCTTTTAGGATTGCACCTATTACCAAAAGTGATGCAATTGAAATGATAAATGAGATAAAGACTATAAAACTACTAAAAGGTGCTAGGGGTGAAAAACCTTCAGACATAGATAGCATAGTGGATGTGCTTCTAAAGATTTCACAGTTAGTTATGGATTTTCCGGAAATAATAGAAATGGATATAAATCCACTATTTGTCAAGAAAGAAGGCGAAGGCTCAATAGCAGGTGACGTTAGAATAAGGATAGGGGAAAACTAAAAAAGGAGGTAAAAAATGTTTCCTTTGTTTTTTATTTCCAACAAGCCATTTTCTGGTAAAAGCTCGATGTGTGTGGGAGTTGGTAAAAAACTAATTGAAGATGGAATGAAAGTTGGTTACATGAAACCGATTGGCACTCTGCCAATTAGAGAAGGTGGCATTACTACAGATGAGGATGCACAATACATTTCTGATATTTTAAATGTTGGGAATGATATTGCTAACATTACGCCAGTTGTGTTAACACAGCAATATGTTAGGCAGGGATTAAGGGATGATAAATTTGCTAAAAATATCCTTGACAATATTGAAGAATCTTTTAAAAAGTTAAAAAAAGGAAAGGATATAGTTGTATTAGAAGGGGCAAAAAGTGTTGAAGATGGCTATTTTTTAGGAATCTCGTCAAGGGAAATTGCAAAAAGGCTTAATGCAAAAGCAATTTTAGTTATGAGGTATAATAGCCAAATTGTTGACCAGATCTTATATGCGAGGGAATTTTTAGGCGATTCTTTTGGCGGCGTAATAATAAATTGGGTTCCAAGAAGCCAGGTAGAATTTTTAAAGGAACTTATACTGCCCTACTTAAAGAAGGCAAATGTTAATGTATTAGGTTATATCCCTTCAAACAAGATTCTATCATCTGTTAGCATTAAGGAAATGTCCCTTTCCCTAAACGGCCAGATTATTTGTGCGGAAGATAAAATAGATGAGCTTGTTGAATCATTTATGGTTGGAGCTATGGGCCAAGAACAAGCACTTAAATACTTCAGAAGGAAAACTAATAAAGCAGTTATTACAGGCGGCGATAGGGCAGATGTGCAGCTGGCAGCATTAGAGACACCTACCAAATGCTTGATACTCACTGGTAATTTCCAGCCTAGTAGTGTTGTATTGGGAAGAGCTGAAGAACTTGGCATACCAATGATTTTAGTAAATTATGATACTTTGACTGCAGTTGAAAAAGTAGAAGAAATTATTGGACATGTAAGATTCCATGAATTGAAAAAAATTGATAAAATAGTTGAAGTTGTTAAGGAATTTATTGATACTAAAAAATTATTAAGCTTGGCAAAGGAATGACTTAAAGGGCTGGAAGGAAAAAAGCAAGCATGAATTCTACAAATAATACCATAGTAATAGATGCTATGGGAGGAGATCATGCCCCAGAAGAAATTCTTAAAGGGGCTAATCAGGCAAAATCTTTATTTAAAGGCTTAAATCTTTGTCTTGTTGGCAAGCAAACAGAAATAGAAAAGGCTTTAAGTTCTTTAGGCTTAAAATCTGATGGCATTGAAATTATTGATGCACTCCAGAATATTAGCATGGATGAATCACCTTCAGAAATTGTAAGGAAGAAAAAAGAATCACCTATCTATAAAGGGACGGGTATTGCTGCTGAAAAAGGAAATTCTGCCTTTCTTTCTGCAGGAAATACTGGTGCTGTAATGGCTTGCTCATTATTTAATTTAAAAAGGGTTAAAAATGTTTTAAGGCCTGCAATAGCAACCGTTATTCCCTTGGCGGAAAAGAAATTAGTTTTAATTGATTCGGGAGCTAATGCAGACTGCAAGCCTAAATATCTTAAGCAATTTGCCATAATGGGTAAGGTTTATGCAGAAAATATTTTAAAAATAAGCAATCCCAAAATTGGTTTAATTAATGTCGGGGAAGAAGAAAAAAAAGGGAATAAATTAAGCATAGAGTCCTATAAATTGTTAAAAGAAACCAAGCTCAACTTTATTGGAAATATAGAGGGCAGGGACATGTTTGAAGGTATCGCAGATGTTGCTGTCTGTGATGGTTTTGTTGGAAATATTTTATTAAAAGCGGTAGAAGGCCTGGCTGGCTTGCTTTTTGGGCAAGTAAAAGAAACATTAACAAAAAATATTTTTAATAAATTGCTTGCTTTAGGCTTAAAAAATTCTTTTAAGGAGATGAAAAAAAAGTTTGACTATGAAGAATATGGTGGAGCACACCTTTTAGGGCTTAATGAAGTGGTTATAATTTCGCATGGCAGTTCTAAGGCAAAAGCTATACGTAATGCAATTAAAGTTGCAAATGAAGGAATTAATTCAAACTTAGTTGAAAAGATAAGGGAAGAAATAATAAGTAATTAAGAAATAGGAGGACTAATGGAAAACTTTGAGAAAGTTAAGGAAATACTTGTGGATGTGCTAGGGGCAAAAGATGAAGAAGTAAAGCCTGAAAGTAAGTTTGTGGAAGATTTAGGCGCTGATTCCTTAGATTTAGTTGAATTAATTATGTCATTTGAAGATAAGTTTGATATTGAAATAAGTGATGAAGAAGCAGAGAAAATTATAATGGTACAGGATGCTCTAAATTATATTGATGAGCATACAAAATAGTCCAAAAAGCACGCTTTTTTATAATATGGAAGAAGGGATTTTAAGAAACAGGGTAAGGAAATGGTTAAAAACTCTTGGCATAGATGCCGGAGATCTTAAAATCTATATACAAAGTTTAACCCATAGGTCATTTGCCAGAGAAATAAATGTAGAATCCAGGGGAAATGAACAATTAGAATTTTTAGGCGATAGTGTCTTATCTTTTATAATTACATCTTACCTGTTTAAAAAATACGGAAATTATACAGAAGGAAAGTTAGCCAAAATAAGGGCAATTCTGGTTAACAAGAAGACCTTATCAAAGCTCGCATTAGACATAGGGCTGGATAAGCAAATACTTCTAAGCGAAAATGAGGAAAATTGCCAAGGCAGGGAAAAAAGCTCTATACTTGCAGATAGCTTTGAAGCATTATTAGGCTCTATTTATATAGATAAGGGAATAAAATTTACTTCTGAATGGCTAATAAACAAATTTGAGCATAAGATAGAGGAAAGAATTTATAGGCCCGAAATATTAGATTACAAAACTTACCTTCAAGAAGCAGTACAATCTGATTATTTTAAATTAGTTACTTATGATTTAGTTAAATCAGAGGGCCCTGACCATAATAAATTATTCTATTCAGTTTCTAAAATTGATGATAAAATAATTGGAAAAGGAAAAGGAAAAAGCAAGAAAAAGTCGGAACAGGCTGCAGCAAAAAATGCATTAAGGAATATTTATAATTTAAAAATTTAGTATTGTTGGGATAGATAAGATTGTATCTTAAAAACATCACACTTCGTGGTTTTAAATCCTTTAAAACAAAAAGCCAGTTAACCTTCGAGCCTGGCGTTACTGTGGTTGTAGGCCCAAATGGCAGCGGCAAAAGCAATATTGCTGATGCTATTTCCTGGGTTCTGGGAGAACAAAGCCCTAAATCTTTAAGGGGGAATAAGATGGGCGATGTCATATTCCGCAATAAGGAAGAAGAGTTAGGGATAGCAGAAGTATCACTTGGCTTTGATAATAAAAAAAGGGAATTAGATCTTGATTTTAGGGATGTAAGGTTTACGCGGAGAGTTTATGCTGAAGGGGGAAGCGAGTATTTTATTAATTCCTCGCCCTGCAGATTAATGGATATACAAGACCTGCTTTCAGACAGTGGAATTGGCAAGGGCCTTTATACAATAATTAACCAGGGCCAAATAAATGATATTGCAATCTTAAAGCCTGAAGAAAGAAAACTAATTATAGATGAGGTTATTGGAATATCTAAACACCAGAACAGAAAAGATAAATCAATAAACAAATTAAAAAATGTCCGGGACAATATTGATAGGATAAATGACCTTATAGAGGAAGTAAAAAGGATTATGGATCCTTTAGAAATAGAAGCAGAAAAAGCTAATAGGTATGCAAAAGTTTCAAATATACTAAAAAGGGAAGAAATTTCATTATTTATAGCTAGCTTAAATAAGCTAAATTCAGAATGGGATAAAAAGAAAAATAATAGCCAAAAATTAGAAGCAGAACTGGACAAAATTAAAAAAGAGCTGGAATCAGAAATAAAGATAAAAGAACAGTATAGAAAAGAAGTGAAAGAGAAGCTCCAAAGTTATGATTATTGGGAAAAACAATTTACTAATTTTAACTCAAATCTCGAAAAATTAAAAAATATAATGGAATTCATAAAAAGCAAAAAGAATGTTTTTTCTACCCTGAAGAATATGTTTGAATTAAATATAAAAAAAGATGAAGAGCAAAAAAGCTTTAGCAATAAAAAGCAAACTATTTATGAAAAGCTAAAAGAAATTTATAAAATTTTAAATGATTTTTTTGAAAATATTTTAAATATGCTCTCTGGCAACCCCAAATATGGTGAAATAAAAAATGAAAGCAATCTTATACTTAAAAAAATTAGCAAGCTTTTAAATAGTTTTGATGCCAAGGAAGAAAAAAGCAATCAGGATAAAAAAGAGCTTTATTCTAATATAAAAGCAATATCTGAAAAAAATTTAATTTATTCAAAAGATTTCTTTTCTATATTAAATGATTTCTATGGCAAGGCAAAGAAAATAGAGAAAATAATTTACCCAAAATTTAAAAAAGAAAAG
>JAGYOJ010000068.1 GCA_018399435.1 Actinomycetota bacterium
TGGCAGGTATCCTTGAAAGGTTATATGAATCAGAACTTTCAATATTGGAGAGCGAAGACTTTGACGTTCAGGCTACTGGAATTGTATTGTTAGGAAAAGAGATGGGTAATATTTGTACAAATAAAACCCTTAAATATTTAAAAAAAATTATTAGCTAAGAAACTTCTGGTAATTCTAACTTTAATCTAATAAGACATATGATCTCTCACAGCGGAGATAATTTTGATAGAATTTTGCTTTTCCTAAAAAAATTAAAAAAAAGTATTTGCCGGGAGTTTAATAAAATCTAAGACAATAAGAAATATGTTAGCTTAAAGAGTAATTTTTGGGTTAACAGATACAATAAGGATGAAATCAACAAAAAAACACTAAATTAATTCTAATGATCCTATCATTTCTTCAGATTTAATAGATAAAAAATACTCTTAGCAAATAAATACAGTACAATTCACTGAAGTTTCTTGCCTGAATAAAATTTTTACAATGAAAATTTTGCTTTACAAAGTAATATTATCTAGATAATATTACACTATGGGTAAATATATCAAAAGATTATTAAAAATAGACAGGAACCATTCCTCTTTTCTTTGGGGAGCAAGACAAACAGGAAAGAGTTCATGGATAAAGCATAATTTCAATTCTAATGAAATAATTTTATTAGACCTCCTTAATACTGATGTATTTGCAGAATATGCTTCAAGACCTGCCCTGTTAAGGGAAAGATTCCAGGATAAAAATAAACTTATTGTTATAGATGAAATCCAAAAAGTTCCCATGCTATTAGATGAGGTACATTGGATGATTGAAAATAAAGATATTATTTTTTTATTGACAGGATCTAGCGCAAGAAAGCTACGGAGAGGACATGCAAATCTTTTGGCTGGAAGAGCACTAAGATATTATCTTTTACCCTTTTCATTTATGGAAGTTGCGTATTCGGACCTTGAAAAGATAATGGTCTCAGGTTTGCTTCCGCCCCATTTTTTATCAGATAAGCCAATTGAGCCCATAAGAGCTTATGTTGCTGACTATCTTAAAGAAGAAATAGCGCAGGAAGCTCAAATACAAAAGATTCCCCAGTTCAGCGAATTTTTAAAAGTAGCTGCAATAACATCAGGCGAACTTATAAACTATAATAATGTTGCAAGAGAATCCGGAGTAAGCAGCAAGGTTGTGAGATCTTATTTCGATATTCTTGAGACTACAATGCTTGGCTTTAGAATACCTTCCTGGAAGAGTTCCAAAAAAAGGCGGATGATAATGGCTGAAAAGTTTTATTTATTTGATATTGGCATATCTAATTATCTTTCAAGAAGAAAGCCAAAGCAGGGAACCCCGGAATTTGGTAAATCCTTTGAGCATCTTATCCTGATGGAAATAAGGGCTTACAAGTATTACAGAAACCCTGAACTTGAGATTACTTACTGGCGGACTAGTGGAGGATATGAAGTTGATTTTATACTTGGCCAAAAGCAAGTGGCATTAGAAATAAAGTCCGGAAAAATAGTCCATGATATCGATCTAAGAAGCCTAAAGGCATTAAGAGAAGATGGAAAAGTAAAAAACCTTATTATAGTGTGCCAGGAAAAACATATTAGGGGAGTAGAAGGCATAAAAATAATTCCATGGAAACTGTTCTTAGAAATGCTATGGTCAGGCGAGTTTGGGATTTAAGCTTGGCATAGTAAAAAATTATGATTTTTGTAAAAAAGTGGAATATAGGCAAAAGTTAATCAAATTTACTTTTTCATTTTCAAATAAATTCATACAAGCATCCACTGCTTCGGTATCATAAAGCTTCCCCTTGTTTTTCTCCAATTCTCCTAAAGCTTTTTTTGCCCTTAGCAGGCCTGTAGGGCTTATTGGAAGACATTGCCTCTACCACATCTGCAACTGTAATTATTTTGGTTCCAAAAAGCATGTCTTTGTCTTCTAGCCCCTTGGGTATCCTGAGCCATCATGCCTCTCATGGTGCTGGAGAACCATTTCCGGGGTTGTTGTCGATGGTAAACTAGCATCTTTTATTAAATCATATCCAACCTGGCAATGAGTTTTAACTAAATCAAATTCAATACCTGCTAACTTTCCTGGCTTTGAGAGTATTGATAGCGGTATAGAAATTTTTCCAATATCATGGATTAGTGCAGCTATTCTTATTTTTTGACCTCTTTATCTTTTAATTTTAACTTTTTAGCTATTACTTCTGAAAGTTTAGCAACTTTTTTTTGGTGGCCGCAAGTGTAAGCGTCCCCAATTTCAATAACCTTTCCCAATAGTTCTATAACCCTAGCCAACATGCTTTTTAAACTATTTTCTTCCATTAAACGGTGAAATGCAGAAGAAGAAGCATGGCTTGAAATGTCTTCAATCACATAGCTTGACTCTACAGCCTCTCCTTTAAGCAAAAATAGTATTATTCCCCCATGCGGTTTACTGCCCAAAGCAAAGCCATAAGTATAGACTTCACTTTTTTTAAATACTTTTTTTACTTATTAACCATAATTATTGAGTCTGCAAATTTTAGAAAAAGGCCTTTCTATAATGTTATTTCTTAATTTTAATTATTTGCTAATGTCTTTTATTACAGAGTTTATTCTAGCCCTGACTTTTTTATAATCAATTTTTTTCCAGGCTTCCAATATTGGTATGTATTTAGGATCCTTTTTATCCCTTATTTTCTCCAGCAGCAAAAATATCATATCCCTTTGCCTATCTTTTAGATAGCTCATATTATAATATTTTATTCCGCTTTCAATTAAGCTGTCAAAGCCTAATATTATCTCTTCTGCCATGGTATTTTTCTCAATTTCCCATCCCTTTGGCCCAAACACAATTAAAGGAAGCCTGTAGTCATATTCAATTTCTAAATAATTATAAACAATTAGCCAGTCTATTTTTGAAATAATCTCATATAAGGTCAAATCTTGGAAATAGCCATATGGTTTTGCATTATCTAATCCCTTTTCTAAAACAACCTTTTCCTTTGAGCCTTTCAGTATCTTTGCAAGCAGATTCCTTCCGCCTTTCATTATCAGTTCATCTGCAGCTCTTAGAATAATTTTTATTTCTTTTTTTAAAAGAGGCCCCTTTTTTTGTGGATGCAAGTTTACCGGAACCCTATTTACCCTTCTTGCCATAATTATTTAATGATTATATTTAAATTTATTATAACCCTGATATTTATAAAGCCAAAACATATATTGATTTAAATAATATTTTTAAAATACTAAAATTTTTCAATTAGGCTTTTGGCATAAAAACAGGCTTCTTTATAGTAAATTTCCATAATAGAGGTAAAATTTTTGCTTGAGCGCCAGAAGGGCAGCAAGCCCAATCTCTTAGGCAGTGGCGCATGCAAGCTTGGGGAATTTATATCTAGTGTAAAATCAAAATTTTCTTTTTGGCCCCAAAAACTGACGGGCTCTTCTGGCAGCGGCTCTGGCATTATTTCTTGCATGCTGCCCCCCTTATTTTCACCTCTTTCTGTAAGTTTTTTTATAAGCTTATCCTTATCCATTCCCCTTAACTTAAAAATTAAGAAGGGATCATTGTCAAAAGCCTCAGCCATGATATAGAAAACAGCAGCAATATGCTTGCAGGGATTTGACCAGTCCGGGCAAGTGCAATTGGTCTCCAAATCTTTTTGCCTTTCCGGAAAAAGCGGCAAGCCCTTATCTTCAAATACTGCCTCTATGTCGTGGGGCATTTCATTTCCAAGAAGCTGGGCTGCAAAAATTGGTTTCCCTAAAAGGCTTAATATAATTTGTTCCCATTGCTTCATGGTATAAGTTTCTAATTTTATAGAAACCAGGTAAGGCTCAATTTCAGAGCCCTGGACTTCAGATATGACTTCCCCCTCGCTAATTTCTAAAGTTGCAACCTGCCCTTTCCGGGCATAAGAGCGGCCCCTGGCAAGCCTTGCTCCAATATCAAAACCTTCTAAAGTTTCGATCCAGCGCTTCCCCCACCAGCTTCTAACAAAAGAGCCCCTTTTGCTGTGGGCCTTTATGCCGCCTTTAACTTCTTTAGGTATGCTTGGCTCATACCAATCATAATATCTACCCATATTTATTCTCCTATAGCTTCGGTGCCTAATTTGATTAACTTATAAAAATCCTCATTTGAAAGCTCAGTTAGCCATTTTTCGCCGCTCCCTATTACCTGGTTGGCAATGCTTATTTTGCTTTCAATTAAATCATCTATCCTTTCTTCCAGAGTGCCTGCAACAATAAATTTATGTACCCCTACATTTCTTTTCTGGCCTATCCTAAAAGCCCTGTCTGTGGCCTGGTTTTCCACTGCGGGGTTCCACCAGCGGTCATAATGTATAACATGGTTTGCCCTGGTGAGATTCAGGCCAGTGCCCCCGGCTTTTAAGGATAATAAGAAAATGTGGGGAGCTTTTTTGCTGTTCTGGAAATAATCTACCATTTCATCCCTTTTCTTCTTATTTATCCCCCCATGCAAAAGAAAAACTTCTTCAATAAAATATTCTTGAAGGTAATTTTGCAGCATTTTGCCTAATTCAGAATATTGGGTAAAAATCAGCGCCCTTTCATCTAATTCAATAGCTTCAGAGAGGATATCTTTTAGCCTTTCTAATTTGCCCGACCTTCCTTCAATTGTTGAATTGTCCTGGGCAAATTGTGCAGGATGGTTGCAAACCTGTTTTAGCTTAGTAATGGTAGAAAGAATAAGCCCCCTCCTATCCATTCCTTTAGACTGTTTAACTTTTTCTTTCATATCATCAACAACCGCCCTGTAAAGGGAAGCCTGTTCTTTAGTTAAATTACAATAATCCTTTATTTCTATCTTTTCTGGAAGGTCAGATATAATGGATTTATCAGTTTTTTCCCTCCTTAAGATAAAAGGCTGTGTTGCAGACTTTAATTTAGCGGCCGCATTATCTTTCTTGTAAATTTGAATAGGCTTATAAAAGTTATTTTTAAAGTATGCCTGGGTTCCAAGAAGGCCCGGGTTTAAAAACTCCATTAATGCCCAGAGATCGCCTACATGGTTTTCAACCGGGGTTCCGGTTAATATAATTCTGTAACCGGCATTAAGGGCGCGCGCGGCTTTTGATCTTTTAGTTTCCGGGTTTTTAATATTTTGGGCTTCATCTAAAACTACCCCCGCCCATTTAACTTTTTTTAGAAAACTAATATCCCTCCTTAGAAGACCGTAACTTGATATTATTAACTGCTTATCTTTTACAGTTTTTAAAAATTCTCCCTTTTTCTTTCGCCCGCCGCCATGATGGACAAAAGCTTTAAGTTTTGGCACAAATGCCTTTGCCTCTTTTAGCCAGTTATTTACAACAGAAGTTGGGCATACTACCAGTACCGGCTTTGCTTCGCCCCCATTATGCTGTTTCTGGATTAAGGCAAGGGTTTGGATAGTTTTTCCAAGCCCCATATCATCAGCCAGGCATGCCCCCAGTCCATATTCCCTTAGAAATAAAAGCCAGGAATATCCTTTTTCCTGGTACTTTCGTAGCTTTCCCTTAAACCCGGCAGGCTGCTTTAATTCCTTAAATTCAGCTTGCCTGGTTAGCTTGTCTAATAAATCCTTAAGCCAGCCTTCGATATCCACAGAGTTAACTTCCAGATCTCCTATTTCTTTTCTAGAGCCAAGAAATAAAGGCAATAATTTGCGGGCAGGCATTTTATTGCTTTTATGTTTTTCAAGAAGCTTAATAGCCGTGTTTAGCTGCTTTTTATCTATCTGTGTCCACTGGCCCCTAATTTTAACTAAAGGGGCTTTTAGCCTGGCAAGAGACCTTAACTCATCCAGGCTTAGCTCTTTATCCCCTAAAGACACCTTGTAGTCAAACTCGGCCATCGAATCTAATGTTAATCCGCTATTTCCCTGCATTTGTGGGCTTCTGGCTCTTACTTTAATCCCAAGTTTCTTTAAGGGTCCCTTGCCTACCCACCATGAAGGCAAAAGCACTTTAAAGCCTGATGCGCTTAAAATTTGCGCATATTCGGTTAAGAATTTAAAAGCTTCACCCGTGCCAAGGGTAAAACCAGCCGGATTTTCTTCTTTTAAACTGCTGGAAATATGGGGGCATAGGCCTGAAGCCTGCCCAAGAGAAGCCAAAATAAATTTTAAAGGGGAACCAAATTTACCTATTTGCTTTATAGCCTTTTTATCTTTATCCCATATTTTTCCCAGCGGCATGTAAATGCTCTGGTCTAGCTTTGGCTGGAGCAAGTAATCCACATTCCATTTGCCCTCTCTGTCTTCGGGCTCCGAAAGCCTAAAACATAGGTTAAAAGGCGACTTGGCAAAAATATTTATAGGCCTTGCCCAATTATTTATTTCTTGCCAGAACTTTTTTATCTGTAGCCCGTCATCCCAAAATATTTTCGCATCTTTGCTTCCTAATGCATGCAACCAAGCATCATGCAAGCTTTCATGGCTATGGTTTTTTGGGTTTTTGATACTCTTTCTTGCAATAGCGTCAATAGTTTTTGATAAAAACAAGGCGGTTAGAATATGCTTGGGTGTATCAGGCATTTTCTCTCCCTTATTTGCGCACCTGCATGCCGCTGGCATCTTAGCTGAAAGTTTTTCTAAGTTTTTCTCTCCCTGGTTTCCCAGAACAGGTACCCATCGCGCTTCCCAATACTTTACCCTGTTAAATAATAATGGGAGAAGATTTTCTTCAGCTATAACCTTAAGGGCTATTCTTAAAACTTTTCCCGCCCAGTAAATTGAGGGTCCAAAAATAATTTTGCTGCCGGCAATATTGCCATCTTTTGCAATAGAAGAAAGTTCAAGCATTTCTTCTGCTTCTAAAGGCCTGCCTATTGCAGAAAAGGGAGAAATACTATATTTAGTAATATTTTTAGGTATATTCCCAATCAAGCGTGATGAAAAAATGGCTTCCCCTCCATGGGAAGGAAGCCATAAAATAATGTTTCCAGTATTTTTTTTTAGTATCTTTATACTAAAATTTATTGCCTTAACAGTTTTTTTTAATTCCTTAATGCACCCAATCTTTTGGCCTTCGCTCCAAAGATAAGGGGTTCCTCTAATAACTGAAATGTGAAGTGCTATCATTACTTTTATTATTATTTTTTAATGTCATCAAATCTAACCAGGCAACGAAATATCCTTCGCATCTCTTCAGTGTTTTCTTCAATAAAAAAAACAGCCCCTAGATTCCAAAATTCAATAATTTCGGTTTCTTTTTTGCCGATAAAAGATACCTTCTGATATTGTATGGGGGTTGCAACTGACGGATCTCCATAACTTCCAGAAAGTTCCCAGGTCCTATCCCCTTTTATTAAATCCCTCAATTTCTTAGGAATTTCCTTCCACTCCCAGCTGTTTTCTTTAAGCTTTGCTGCCTGTGATTTATTTTCTAAAAAACCGCTTTTAAATTTTACCCTTTTAATGTCCATTTTTTTAGGTAGGTTACAATTAATTCTAAGAAAAGTAAAGACAGAAATTCAATTATATGGGAGGTGCAAAAACTTGGGCCATTTTTAAATAAATTCCAAAGCTTTTTTTAAATTATAATTAGATGCGCTTTGCCAATATAATACTTCGAGTTTCATTAAAATTTTTTTACTGCTGCTCTGTATTTATTATAGAAATTAAGTAAAATAATTTTAATGGACAGAAGAAATCTTAAAAAATTAAATAAAATTTTTAAAAAATA
>JAGYOJ010000069.1 GCA_018399435.1 Actinomycetota bacterium
AAAAAGAAGCTTCAAGGCTAAGTACATGTCTATGCTTACCCTTTCATAAACGCCTGCTAATTCTAATTTTCTTTTAGTGTTTTCTGAAATATTTGAAGGGCTTAGATTTTTTGTCAGGCCTGCTATTTTCCCAAGCACAGGCAATACCATTCTTTCAAAAAATGACGGTATCTTCTTTTCCTTTTTTGAATACGGCATTTCATAATATGAGAGCTTGTCTATTCTTTTTTTGTCTTTTGCCTTTACAACTTTAGGAAGCCCTGCAAAAAGGATTACCAGAAATACGCTAAAAAACACTGAGCCCAGCATTACATAAAAATATATATTTTGCATACATTCCACTCCTTTAGTATTCAACCCTTACAATCTTTACAATCCATATAATACCTATAATCATCAGGAATGCAGAAACGCCTATCATAATCCACCCCAATGTATGGTTTACAAGCAAGCTTATGTATTCCCTATTGGTTATAGTAATAAATGCGCCAACCAATATAGGCAGCGAAATTAAAATAATAGCAGAAAGCCTTCCTTCTGCTGTTAATGCCTTTATCTGGCGAAGTACCGCATCCCGCTCCCTTATAGTTTTGGAGATAGTTTCAAGGACCTCTACCAGATTGCCCCCTACTTCTCTTTGAATATTAACAGCCATAACTACCCATCTCAAGTGCTCGCTATCTATTCTTTTTAACATATTATTAAGAGCCTGCCTTTCTGGAAGCCCCATCCTTATCTCACTTAATACCCTCTTAAATTCATAAGACATGGGAGGATCAGTCTCTTCTACTACCATGCTTATGGACTGGTTAAAGCTATATCCTGCCTTAAGAGACCCGCTTACCAGCTGCAATGTATCCGGAAGTAGCTGGTTAAACTTTTGCAGCCTTTTTTCAGTCCTGTAATTTATAATTAAAAAAGGGACAAAAATAATTATAATTTCTATTAATACTGTAAGAAAAATATTGCCAGTTAATATATATATGCCAAATGTAGATAAAATTACTAAAACTATATGGAGGGTAATAAATTCTGAAGCCCGGATACTCATGCCGGCACGCTCCAGTTTTGCTTCAAAGAATTCTATAAAACCCCTTTTAGAAGCAAGCCTTGATACAAATATTACTATCCTGTCTATAAAACCTACCCGGCCTTTCTTCTCTATAATCTCATCTTCAATGCTTTTTTCTTTATGCTTGTAACCATAAAATTCAGTTCTTTTTCTTAAAAGCTTGCTGGAGGGAAGGACCAATATAGCCAGTATATATAAAAATAAAACTGCCCCCAAAAAAATAGCTGCATATATTATTAGTTTCACCCACCATATTTTAAAGAATTCTAAAAATGGTGAGGTTTTACTGACAACCACATCGGTAGGCTCAGGGGCATAAAAAGGATTCGAATAACTTAGGCCACCTGCTCCTAAAATGCCGGATTCTTCAACTAATAATTTCACATTAATTTTTTCAGTATTTGGCCACAGGCTAGTATAAGATACCTTATACTGGTTCCTAATCTTTTTAGAAATTTCTTTATACAAGCCTACAAGCTCAGCAGAGCTTGCTGCTACCATCAGCTCGCCATTAGTCTCATTAGATATATTTTGAAGGTCAGCAGGATTAAAATCATAAGATTTTAACACAACTGAATATACAACAGCTCCAGATTCTTTTGCTTTATCTACCGCATCCCCTGCTCCTAACTTGCTTACAGTATCAGTGCCATCAGAAAGCACAATTATATATCTATACCTTAAATCCTCCCTTTTGCTGAACTGGCTTGCTGCTACAATGATCCCATCAAAAAGAGAGGTTTCGCCTTCCGCTTCCATTGAAGCTAAATCCTGCCTTAGTATTATCCTCCTGGAAGTAAAATCAGAATAAACCTTAACGTCATCAGAAAAACCTACAATTGAAAATTCATCTATAGGCCTCATCTCATCCATAAATACCGAGGCTGCCTCTTTTGCGTCTTTAATAGGGTCTTCCTTCATGCTGCCGCTTGTATCTATAACTAATACTACACCTATTGGGTCTTCAATCTGGGCTACTCTTGTAATGGATAAATTTCTTACTGGCTCCCCATTTTCTGTAACATTAAAATTGCTTTTATCCAAATCAAGGGCCCCTAGCCTTGAATCTTTTGGAAAATTTATAAAGATATTTACATCAGGGTAATTTCCAATATCTGTTTTTTTAACAGATACTTCTTCGCTTTCCTGGGCAAAAAGCAGGCAGGGCGCTGATAATAGGGTAAGTATTATGATAGCTGGTAAAAAATATTTTAGTAATTTCATAACCTACCTAAATTTCTTTTTCAAATATTTCCGGATCTAAATCTACTCCGACATCATGCAATCTTTCTAAAAACTTAGGCCTTAATCCGGTGGATTTAATATAACCCTTAAATTTTCCTCTTTCGTCCAAACCCATTGAAAAATCAAATAAAAATAAGTCTTGCAGAGTAATGATATCACCTTCCATGCCCTGTACTTCTGTAATCCTTACAAATTTTCTGCTTCCATCCTTTAACCTATTAAGGTGGACAATTAGATTAATAGCTGATGCTACCTGCTCCCTTATAGCCCTAATTGGAAGGTCTACGCCAGCCATTAGCACCATTGTCTCTAGCCTTGAAAGAACATCCCTGGCTGAATTCGCATGGACAGTTGAAATGCTTCCATCATGACCAGTATTCATAGCCTGGAGCATGTCCAGGGCTTCTCCGCCCCTTACTTCACCAACTATTATCCTGTCAGGCCTCATACGCAGGGCATTTCTAACTAAATCCCTTATGGTTACTTCTCCTTCACCTTCGATATTTGGAGGCCTTGATTCTAATCTTGCAACATGTGGCTGGTGGAGCTGGAGCTCTGCTGCATCTTCTATGCTAATTATCCTTTCATCATCAGGAATAAATGAGGATAATACATTTAAGGTTGTAGTTTTTCCAGTTCCGGTTCCGCCTGAAGAAATTATATTCAGTTTTCCCTTAACACATGCCTCTAAAAAAGTTGCAACTTTTTTTGTACATGTGCCCATCTCTACAAGGTTTTCCATAGTAAAGGGGTCAGCCGCAAACTTCCTTATAGTCAGAAACGGCCCATTTAAGGCAAGGGGATGTATTATTACATTTACCCTTGAACCATCTGGAAGCCTTGCATCAACATAAGGGGATGATTCATCTACCCTCCTGCCTATTTTAGATACTATTTTATCTATAATCCTTAGAAGGTGGTGTTCGTCTAAAAAGGCTTTTGTCGTCCTGTAGATTTTGCCAAATTTTTCAATATATATTTTATTTGGGCCATTTACCATTATTTCTGTAATTTCTTTATCTTTTAAAAATTCCTCCACGGGGCCATAACCAGTAACATCATCAATAATGTCGCTTATTACCTTTTTCCTTTCATCCGTGGTTAGGGGTGTTGAATTTTCATTTAAAAAGCTCTGAGCTTCCCTCCTTACCTTTAAACGCAGCTCGGAGTCATTAATATTTTTTTTAAATATTTCATCTGATAATTTTGCAATTAGCCTAGAATGGATATCTTTTTTTACACCATCAATAAGCTTGCCCCTGGCTGAAACCTTTTTTTCTTCTTTTACGTCAAGGTCATTTTCAAAACTCTGCATCTTTTTTATTCTTTCTTGTAGCCCCATTTCACATCACCCTTTTTAAGAAAATATCTTTTTCCTTTGTTCTTCTTTTACATTTAATAGCAGTTTTGCCAGCCTGTTAATGCTTTTGCTCACAGCTGACCTTGGCGAATCAATTATTACAGGAATTCCTTTATTCACAGTCAATGGCACTATCCTGTGGCTGGGAATAGCTATATCTATCTTCCTGTTTATGGTTTTTTCTATTTCGTCTAAGGTAATGCCTACCTTGCTTCCTGCACGGTTTAGTATTAAAAATATTTTCTCTTTTGGAAAATTTAATTGTTCCAGCACTTGAAGCGATATCTTTAAATTTTTTATGCTCGGGACATCCATGCTGGCGACCATGCAAAGGTAGTCCACCTCATCAATTGTTGATAAAATTGTATTCGAAAAAGTGGAAGGGGTATCAAGTATGATAAAATCTGTTATCCCGGCAAGTAATTTTAAAATTTTTATTGTATCCCTGGTACTAATTGATTCATCCTGTGAAGGATCTATAGGCGCAGGGAGCACTTTAACCCCTGAATCATGTGGGGTTAAAAAGCTTTTAAGCATATCCCCATCTAATTGGTCCATAACTGAAACTAGATCATAGACCGTATGCCTGGGATAAAGGTTTAACATTAGAGCTACATCCCCAAATTGATAGCTTATATCAAAAAGCGCTACCTCCTTTTTGCTTTGGTTGCGCAATGCTATGGCTAAATTAACAGCAATAAATGATTTACCTGAACCACCCTTAGTGCTATATACCATAATCTTTTTCTTTTCTGCTTTACCATAATCCCCTTCTTTTTCTTCCTTCCCGGTTTTGACGGCAAAAGCATTAATAAATATGCTTTCAGCCCTTCTAATAGAATCCTTTAGTTCATCCTGCGTAAAAGGAAATTCCATAACATCATGTACGTTTAATTTAATTGCTTTTTTTAAAAGCTCTGCAGAAGTTTTATTGGTTAAAAGTATTAATTTAACTACACGCAGCTCAATGCTATAAGTTTTTAAGATGTCTTCTATATCATCCAGCTGGTAATTTGGACCTAAAAAAACAAGTACCGGAGAGTCTTCTTGGAGCAATATTTCTAAATCATTGATGCTTTTACTCTTCTGTATTATATCTAACTCTGAAATATTGCCTAAAAGGCTTGCAAGCTTTTCTATGCTATCTTCTTTCCTGTCAATTATTACTACTGGTATTTTCTTCATAACCTCCCCATCCATTAATCTAGGATATTTTTGAATGTGCTTCCTGGAGTCTCTTCTTCTTCTATTCCATCTATTGGAAGCAATGCTAGCCAAACTAAGCCCATCTCTTCAGTAAACACAATCTTTTCTGAGTCTTCGGGTGTAACTGCTAAAGTAATTGTATTAATCTCTTCAAAGGCTTCCTCTGTTTCAGTGCTTTCTAAAATCGTACCTTCCTCTTCTTCAACAGTTTTCTTGTAAACAACTCTTTCCCCAATATACAACACTTCTACATTCCACAGTAAAGTTTTAGTAATAGCTTCTGCTATGCCTGTCTCTTCCTCAAATTCTTCCAGTATCTCTTCAGATACTGCCTCTTCCCCCAAATATTCGTCAAGCACTTCTTCTAACTCTTTTTCCTCTGTTGGCTCAAAAGTTGCAATAACATTAACATAGTCTCCTACACTAATAAGATTTGATACTCCAATTATTTCATTTACAGGTATGGAAATTGCAACCATACCATCAGGGACTACAAAAGACATGCCTATATCTTCTGGCCTTATGAATTTAGTTGTGGTTATCTGTTCGCCTTGATTTATTGGCGCTGCTACCACATACCCCTTATATTTTTCCAATGAAGTAAGCACTCCATTAGCTAAATATTTTCTGGGAATAGCTTCTTTTTTTACACTTTCTGCTGCTAGCATAGATTCAACAGTGGTTTCCTTGGGAATGTTTTCAGCTGCAACAAGCACTTCGACTTTTTCAACTTCTTCTTCTACGGTGCTCCTAATGCTATTTATATATCCTATAACTGCTATAACAGCCACTATACCCAAAATAATTGCAATAATAAGTATTACAATTCTTAGCTTCATGATTGCTCCTATCCAGTTTTATTATTTTATAAGCCTTATAACCCTTAAACCTTCTTCTTCTACTGGAATAACTTCACCATCAGTATTTGTTAAAGCCTTTTTTACAAATGTGCCCTTTATTTCTGCCTTACCTGGATTTTTCCCTTCGATTCCAGTTATTACAAATATTCCAAAATCTATAATGGGTATATCCTTACCTTTGCCTCCATCAATTTCTTCAAAAGATATGACTGGAACTATAACCACCTGGGTCTCATTTCTTTTTTCCACTTCACCGCCAGGAGCAATAACCTCAAAATCATCCCAGCCGTCACCCATAACTTCAACCCTGTATTCAGTAGCATCTTTTGTTTTAGCAATATTTCCTGGCTCTGTATCTATTTCGTCTCCAATAGACAAATTTCTATCATAACCATTTATTATATAATCCCGGTAATCTGCTGCACCACTTCCTTCTAGATCCAGGCATGCAAAGTTTCCAGGCTCTTGGGGGCTAGAAAATTTTAAAGTAACTTCGTCTTCATAAGATATGCCATCAAATACTTCTTTATCAACAGACCAGGGCACGATATTTCCAACATCCCGAGGTGTAGCAATTATTGCAGTAGCTTTTGCTGCCACAACAACTTCATCAAAACCCAATACACCCGCAAAGTAGGTTTTTTTACCTGGATTTATAGGAGTGACTATAACTGTATCTTTTATAGCCGGATCTGTTAGGGTATTTGTAATTTCAATATTTGAAGAATCTATGGAAACTCCATGCTTTTGGGCATAATTTATAGCAACCTGTTCTGCGCCAGCAACATCTTCAGGAAGTTCCTGTGCTCCTGCTAGGGCAGCAGAATCTGCAACAGTTTGAAGATGTCTTCTCTCTTCATAAAGCGAGCCTACATCAATAGCAAAAGCTGCCATTCCAACAAGGACAACTATCAGTATTCCTACAATTACTGCAACTTGGCCCTCTTGCTGAAAAAATTTTTCTTTTATCATTTTTTAGTTATAATTTATTTTCTAAACGCATGGTAGCTTCACTTGTAATTTGTACAGGCCAGCTACCTACTAATGGTATGTCTATATTTAATATCGCACCAGTCACCTCGACTGTAACAGAATCTCCTATATTTCCATCCTGGCCAGTAAGTTTTATAGTTTCTATATTTACACTAGGAGAACTGTCTCTTACTTTCTTTTCAAAATCGTCCATATTTTCATAATCTTCTACAGCAGCAAGCCTTACTCCCTCCCTGGCTGCATGTGTTAGAGAAATCCAGTTATTATATGCAATGCCGAATTCAATAATGCCGAAGACCAGCATAATGAGGATGGGAAGTATTATGGCAAATTCAACTGCTGCAGCGCCTTTTTGTTTTTTAAAATTTTGAACAAACATTTTTGTATTCATAAATGAGATTTAAGCACCCAGTATTTTTTCTGGGTGCTTTATTTAATAGTAATAATTTAGCTTGGCAAAGCCAATTTAGTAGTAATGTAGTCAAAAACAACTTCTAACTGTTCCCCAAGTGCAGTAACTGCTATTATTATAGCTACTGCAATAAGTGCAACTATTAAGCCATATTCAATAGCTGTAGCTCCCTTTTCACCATATTTTGATACAAAGAAATGTCTTAGCCAAATAATTAATGGTCCCATTCTTCACCTCCCTCTCAATCTTAACAATATCTGTTTTTAGTATGTTTATAAAAATGCGCCTACAAGTTACAAAAACCGACTACAATTAGTCGGTTTCGCTATTAGCTCCACATTCCCAAAGCGCCCAGATTTAGGGAAAGCTTCATCGCTTCTAAAAAATAACATCATTAAATTTCCTGACTTCCGCACTTTTTACCTAAATTAGCCAACTAAGAATAAAAAACCCCACTATATGGGCTTTCAATCTATAAAACTCTAATGTAGTGCCTTAGATAAAT
>JAGYOJ010000007.1 GCA_018399435.1 Actinomycetota bacterium
TATTTTCATTATGTTCATAAAAGCTAATTAGTTTATTTTTTATATTAAAATAAGTAATATGTTTAGGGTAATTGACAAATTTAGGAGAAAAAACCTTTGAGGATAATAATTACAGGAATTGCAGGCTTTGTTGGAGGCCATCTTTTAAAAAGTTTGCTTAAAAAAAATCACCAAATCTTAGGAATAGATTTAAATATAGAAAATGCATATGAGGGCATTACCACAGAAAGTATTGACCTGAGGGACAGAAAAAAGCTAGAGGGCATCATTAAAGAATATAGCCCAGATAGAATTTACCATCTTGCAGCCCAGAGTTCGGTAAGCTATTCCTGGGAGAACCCAATAGAAACTTTTCAGGTAAATGTATTTGGGGGAATAAACCTTTTAGAGGCAGTAAAAAAATTTGCAAAGAAATCAAAACTGCTTGTAGTTTGTACAGCAGAAGAATACGGGGAGCCGGAAAGCGGGCAGGCCATTACAGAAGATTTTAATATTTTGCCTTCAAACCCTTATGCTATAAGCAAGTCTGCATTAGATTTTTTTTCCACAACTTACAGCAAAGCCTATAGCTTGCCCGTTTTTGTAACCAGGTCTTTTAACCATATAGGGCCCGGACAGTCCGAGCGTTTTGTATGCTCTGATTTTGCCAAGCAAATTGCAAGAATTGAAAATAATCTGCAGAAGCCTTTAATAGAGGTGGGCAATTTAGATGCATGCAGGGATTTTTTGGATGTTAGGGATGTAGTAAAGGCATATAACTGCATAATGGATAATGGCCATGTAGGCCACCCCTATAATGTATGCAGCGGAAAGAAGGTAAAAATTTCTACAATCCTTAAAAGCTTGATAAATTTAAGCAGTGAAAAAAATATTAATATTAAGGTGGATGAAAATAAATTCAGGCCCATAGATGTAAATATCATATATGGAAATAATTCCAGGCTGAAAGAACATACTGGATGGGAGCCAAAATACAATTTAATGCAGTCTTTAGAAGATACATTAAATTATTGGAGAAATAAGATAAAAAAGGAGGTTATATAAATTGGAAGCAGTAATACTTGTAGGAGGAAAGGGCACCAGGCTAAGGCCAATCACATACCTAAACCCAAAACCAATGCTGCCACTTGTAAACAGACCTTTCATGCATAATTTCATAAACTGGGTAAAATCCCATGGATTAAATGATATTATTTTTTCAACAGGATACCTTCCAGCAGTGTTCAGGGAATATTTTGGAGACGGCTCTAAATTTGGCACAAATATAAAGTATGTAGTTGAAGATAAGCCGCTGGGAACATGCGGGGCTGTAAAAAATGTAGAAAAGCATTTAGGAAGGCGCCCTTTTATGGTTTTTAATGGGGACATCCTGACCTCGCTTAATTTAACTGAGATGATGGATTACCATAAACAAAAAGGGGCAGATATAACTATTTCGCTTACCCCGGTAGATGACCCCAGCGCATATGGGCTTGTTCCTACAGATAAGGATGGAAAGGTAATAGAATTTTTAGAAAAACCCAGCGAAGAAGAAATAACTACCAACCTTATAAATGCGGGAACATATATAATTGAGCCCCATATCATGGATCTGGTCCCAAAAGGCGAAAATTATTCATTTGAAAGGGGATTGTTCCCTAAAGCATTAAATGAAGGGTTTAAAATATATGGCTACAGGTCCGAATCATATTGGCTAGATGTTGGAACCCCGGCCAAGTACCTTAAAGCTCACCATGACATACTGGACAGGAAAGTAGATTTTTCTTTTCCCTATAGCCAGAAAGGCCAAAATATTTACATAGGGGACAAGGTAAGGTATTCGGATTGTAATTTTGTATCAGGGCCGGTTGTAGTAGGCAATGGCACTATTTTAGAAAAAAGCGCAAAAATCATGCCCCTCTCAGTCCTAGGGGACCACTGCTATATATCCAGCGGAGCAGAAATAGAAGGCAGCATTCTTTTTGATAAGTGCAAAGTTGGCAAAGGTTCTGTAATAAAGAATTCAATACTTTCCAGAAATGTAAAAATAGGTGAAAATGTTAAAGTAGATGGAGTTTCTGTAATAGGGGATAATAGCAATATCGGCAATAATAATGTATTAAAAAACGGCATAAGAATTTGCATAAATTCAAAAATAACATCAGGGCAAATTACTTTTTTAAATTAAAAAAATAATAAGAGGTGAAAAAAAATTGAAAGCTTTAATTACTGGAGTAACAGGGCAGGATGGGTCTTATCTGGCAGAATTTCTATTAGAAAAAGGATATGAAGTTTTTGGAATGATAAGGCGGTCTTCAGTAGAAAACCTTTACAGGATTGAACATATAAAAGACAAAATTAAATTTATCCAGGCTGACCTTTTAGACCAGCTGTCAATTATAAATGCAGTAAAGGAATCCCAGCCTGATGAACTATATAATCTGGCAGCAATGTCATTTGTGCCTACTTCCTGGAAACAGCCGGTACTAACTGGCGAATTTACTGGATTAGGCGTAACCAGGATGCTTGAAGCTGTTAGGCACCAATGCAAGGACATTAAATTTTATCAGGCCTCAAGTTCGGAAATGTTTGGCAAGGTAAGGCAGGTTCCACAAAACGAGAGTACCCCTTTCTACCCCAGGAGCCCATATGGGGTAGCCAAGGCTTATGGCCATTACCTTACTGTTAACTACCGGGAAAGCTATGACATGTTTGCATGCTGCGGGATACTTTTTAACCATGAATCTCCCAGGAGGGGAATGGAATTTGTTACCAAAAAAGTTACGGATGGCGCAGCAAGAATAAAACTAGGCTTATCAGATGCGCTTTATCTAGGCAACCTTGATTCAAAAAGGGACTGGGGATATGCCAAAGATTATGTTAAGGCAATGTGGTTGATGCTCCAGGAAGGCGAGGCTGATGATTATGTAGTTTCAACTGATAAGACCCATACTGTAAGGGAATGGGTGGAAGCAGCTTTTTCATGCCTGGACCTGGATTGGAAAAAATATGTAAAGATTGATAAAAGGTTTTTGCGGCCTGCAGAGGTAGACCTGCTGGTTGGCGATTCATCCAAGGCAAGAAAGAAGCTGGGATGGAAGCCTGAGGTTGATTTTAAAAAGCTGGTAAAGATTATGGTTGAATATGATTACAATAGATTAAAGAAATTAGTATAGTTAGGTTTAAAATGAATGATGTAACAATAAAATTCGGGACTGATGGCTGGAGAGGCATAATTGCTGATAACTTTACATTTGAAAATGTAAAAGTTGTTACCCAGGGGGTTTGTGAATACCTAGAGCATAAAGCAAACCTTAATTGCAAGAAGGCAAAAGTTGTAATTGGTTATGATACAAGGTTTTTATCAGGCAGGTTTGCCCGCATAGCAGGCAGCGTATTTGCGGCAAATGGCGTAGAGGCAGTAATATCAGATAGCTTTATTCCTACTCCTGTTCTGTCTAGCGCAGTAGTAAAAAGCAGTGCCGATCTTGGGATAATGATTACTGCAAGCCATAATCCCCCAGAATATAATGGGTATAAAATAAAGGGGGCCTACGGGGGCTCTGCCACAATAGACATAGTGGGAAAAATAGAAAAAAGGGTTAACCGGGGAATAAAAGACGGCCTTTTTTACCGCTGCCTTACAGAAAAAGAGGCTAAATCTTCTAATTATTTAAGCTATAAGGATTTTAAAGAAGATTACATAAAACAGATTGAAAATATTATAGATATGGACTCTATTAAAAATTTTGATATTGGGGTTTTAATTGACCCTATGTATGGGGCAGGCCAAAAAATTTATAAAAATATTCTAGACAGCTTAAACATGAGAAAAGTAGTAGAGATACATTCAAATTACAATCCTTCCTTCGCCGGGCTTAACCCCGAGCCTATTGGGGATAATATTAATGAAGCCTCAGAGGCTTTGCTGCAAAAAAAATTAGACCTTGGCATTTGCCTGGATGGAGATGCAGATAGGATAGGAGCTATTGGGGAAGAAGGAAATTTTATAAGCTCCCACCATATCTTTGCAGTGGTTTTAAACCATTTAATAAATGAAAAAAACCTATCCGGCCGCATTATAAAGACAGTTACCACTTCTTCTATTATTGACCGTATCGCAAAAAGTTCTGGCCTTGAGATTAAGACTACTCCCGTGGGGTTTAAATATATAGGAACCGAAATCCTTGACGGGGGAGTCCTCATGGGGGGAGAAGAAAGCGGAGGCCTCTGGCTTCATGGAAATATTCCTGAAAGGGATGGAATGATAATGGGATTGAAGCTACTGGAGATTATGGCCAAAAATAAGAAGGCCATTAACAAGATACTGGATGAGGTATATGATAAATTTGGCTATTTTGCTTACCAAAGGTTGGATTATGAAATAACAGATAAACAGAAAGAAAAGCTTAAAGCCCTGCTTGAGAAAAAAGTTCCTGAAGATATTGCAGCTGAAGGAATTAAGAAAGTGGTAACCATAGACGGATTTAAATATTTTTTAGAAGACGGAAGCTGGATTATGATAAGGCCTTCGGGAACAGAAGCAGTGGTCAGGGTATACGCGGAAAGCGATAGCGGAAAAAAATTATCCTATTTGCACAGCCTGGGCAAAAAAGTAATAGATGGATTAATTTAGCAATAATTTGTAGTATTAGTAAAGCAAGTTAGGAGACAATCATGAAAGAGCTAGATAATTTAAATAAGATAAAAAAAATTGACAATGACGGCATGCTGGAAGTTGAAGAAAATTTCTATAAGCAGCTTGTCGAGGCTAAAAAAAATTTTGATTCTGTTGATTTGGTTAAAGTGTCTGGCAAAAACTATAAAGGCATAGTTTTTCTAGGCATGGGCGGATCAGGATTTGTGGGAGATATTGTTAAATCGTTGATAAAAGACAGCTCAACTATCCCCATAGAAGTTGTTAAGGGCTACAGCCTTCCAGGCTATATTGACAAGGATTGGCTGGTAATTCCAGTAAGCTACTCAGGGAATACCGAAGAGACAATCTCCTGCATAAACCAGGCAATAAAAAGAGGGGCTACCATCCTTTATATCACCTCGGGGGGCAAGTTAGAACAAATGGCAATTGATTCTGATGCCTGCATTATAAAAGTTAAGGGAGGCTATCAGCCAAGGGGCGCAATAGGCTTTTTGTTTTTGCCGGCGCTTCTTGCATTAAAGGACATAGGGATTGCAGAAATATCTGATAAAGAAATAAATGGAGCATTAAGCCACATAAAAGAGCTTGCAGAAAAATTCCACAGGAATGTTGAAACTGGCAAAAACTTTGCAAAACAGCTTGCTTGTTTAATAGGGGGAAATCTTCCTGTGGTTTACGGGACTAGCGGATACCTTTCTGCAGTAGCATACAGGTGGAAATGTGAATTTAATGAAAATTCTAAAACCCCTTGTTTCTGGGCAGAGTTTCCAGAACTTAATCATAATGAAACTGTAGGCTGGCAGAGATTAATATCAACTACCAAGGAATTTATCCTTATAGTATTAAGGGATGAAGATGAAAACATGAGGATAAAAACAAGAATTAACACTACAATTAAACTTGTAAAAGACAACTTTTCAGAAATTGTAGAAATTCCTGTTGAAGGCAGCTCAAAGCTTTCAAAAGCATTGTCTGCAATGTATATAGGAGATATAGCCAGTGTTTATCTGGCTCTCCTGCATGGGGTTAACCCAACTCCTGTTAAAAAAATAGAAAAATTAAAAGCAGAACTAGCAAAGTTAGATTGACTTAGGAAGGAAAAAAATGGATTTTGATGTAAAAGACTTAAAATTAGCAAAAGAGGGGAAAAACAGGATTCAGTGGGCTGGCAGGGACATGCCCGTGCTTAAGGGAATAAGGGAAGAATTTTCTAAGTCCAGGGCACTTAAAGGCCTTACCCTGGGGGCTTGCCTGCATGTAACAAGCGAAACAGCAAACTTAATGATAACTTTAAAAGAAGGCGGAGCAAATGTATCGCTTTGTGCTTCAAACCCATTAAGCACGCAGGATGATGTAGCTGCTTCACTGGTAGATGATTACGGGATACCTGTTTTTGCAATTAAGGGTGAAGACAATGATACATATTACAAACACATATATAACGTATTGGATACAAAACCCCAGATATCAATGGATGACGGGGCAGATGTAGTATCTTCAATACACAGCAAAAGAAAAGAGCTTATGGAAAATATGCTGGGGGGAACAGAAGAAACCACAACCGGTGTTATAAGGCTTAAAAGCATGGAAGCCAAAAAAGTTTTAGGCTATCCCATTATTGCTGTAAATGATGCCCAGACCAAGCATCTTTTTGACAATAGGTATGGAACCGGACAGAGCACAATAGACGGGATACTCAGGGCTACCAATATTTTGCTTGCAGGTAAAAGGTTTGTAGTTATTGGATATGGATGGTGCGGCAAAGGCGTGGCCATGAGGGCTAAAGGAATGGGCGCATCAGTTATAGTTTTAGAGATAGACCCTTTAAGGGCTTTAGAAGCAAAAATGGACGGCTTTGAAGTCATGAAAAACACAGAAGCTGCCAAAATTGGCGATGTTTTCCTCTCAGTTACCGGAGACAAGCATGTCATAGGGGAGCCTATACTAAAAAATTGCAAGGATAAAACAATTGTAGCTAATTCAGGGCATTTTGATATTGAAATTGACCTTGATTACCTGAAGGAAAACAGCGCATCTATTAGGACAGTAAGGCCAATGGTAGAGGAATACAAGATGAAGGATGGAAGAAGGATATATGTGCTGGCAGAGGGAAGGCTGGTAAATTTAAGCTCAGCTGAAGGCCATCCTGCAAGCGTTATGGACATGAGTTTTGCAAACCAGTCCCTAAGCACGGAATATATTTATAAAAACAGCAAAGATTTAGAGAAAAAAGTCTATAAAGTGCCTGAAGAAATTGATAAAAGGATTGCAAAAATCAAATTGGAGACTATGGGTGTAAACATAGATAAGCTAACCCCTGAACAGGAGGAGTATTTAAATTCATGGGAGATAGGAACTTAGAAGATAGCGTTACAACCCTTGCCTGGGGCGGAGACAATTTAAAACTTATAGACCAGAGAAAACTGCCTTTTGAAGAAGTTTTTGTTGAGTGCAGGACTGCTTTAGAGGCTGCAAGTGCAATCAAGGATATGGTAGTAAGGGGGGCTCCTGCCATAGGGGTAACTGCTGCCTATGGGGTTGCCCTGGCAGCAATTGAATATAGGGGGTCTGACAAGAAAGGGCTGCTTGAGCATCTTGCAAACAGCATAAAGCTTCTTTCAGGCACAAGGCCTACAGCAGTTAACCTTTTTTGGGCGCTAAAAAAGATGGATAAGCTAATAAAGGATTCAAAAGACCTCAAGCCAGGACAAATAAGGGACAAGATTATATCAGAAGCAAAAAAAATTGAAATAGAAGATATCAAGATAAATAAAATGATTGGCCAAAATGGGCTAAAAGTTTTTTTAAAGCTAAAAAAAGAAAAGTTTTCAATTCTTACCCACTGTAATGCTGGGGCATTGGCAACCGCAGGATACGGGACTGCGCTTGGAGTGATAAGAAAATTAAATGAAGAGAACCTGGTTAAAAAGGTTTTAGTAGATGAAACCAGGCCCTATCTTCAGGGGGCAAGGCTTACTTCCTGGGAATTACAGAAAGAAAAAATAAATTTCTTTGTAATAACTGATAATATGCCCGCATATTTTATGTCTAAAGGTGAAGTAGATGCAGTAGTCGTGGGGGCTGACAGGATAGCAGCAAATGGGGATACCGCTAATAAGATTGGGACTTTAGGCCTTTCAATTTTAGCCAAAAAATTTGGGATACCCTTTTTTGTTGCTGCGCCCGTGTCAACTATTGACTTTGACACAAAAACCGGGGAGTCAATTGAAATTGAAATAAGAAGCGAGGACGAAATAAGGAAAGTGATGGGCAGGCAAATAGTGCCTGACTACATGGATGTTATAAACCCGGCATTTGATGTAAGCAAAGCTAGCAACATAACGGCAATAATTACAGAAAAAGGACCATTATACCCACCTTATATTAAAAGCATTAGAAAAGTAAAAGATGGAGGTAGGAGATGAATGACAAAAAGAAAGCGATGGTGCTTGCTGCAGGCCTGGGAACAAGGCTTAGGCCTTTAACTGACTTAATATCAAAGCCAATGGCGCCAATTGTAAATAAACCGGTAATGGAACACATAATAGCGCTGCTTAAAAGACATGGCTATAAGGATATTGTTTGCAATCTGCATTGGTATCCAGATGTCATAAAGAACCATTTCGGAAATGGCTCTAAATTTGGCGTAAATATAGAATATTCTTTTGAAGAAGAACTACTGGGTACTGCCGGAGGAGTAAAAAATGTTGAAGATTTTTTTGAAGGGAATTCATTTATAGTTATAAGCGGAGATGCTTTAACCGATGTTAATTTGGAGAAAGCCTACAATTTCCATAAGGAAAAAGGCGGAATATGCACCATGGTTTTAACGGAAGTGGATGACACTTCCCAGTATGGTGTAGTCCTGATAGATAATGATAAAAGGATTTACGGTTTCCAGGAAAAGCCATTAAGCGGAGAAGCAAAATCAAATTTGGCAAATAGCGGCATTTATTTTTTTGAGCCAGAGATTTTTAAATACATGCCTGAAAATAAGTTTTATGATTTTGGGAAAAATGTCTTTCCAAGCCTCTTGGATGAAAATATACCATATTATGGATATAAGCACAGCCAGTACTGGAATGACGTGGGAAGCCTGGATGAATACCAGCAGGGCAATTTTGATGCCCTTGAAGGCCATGTGCAAGTAAAGATTCCAGGAAAAGAAATAAAAGAAGGAGTATGGATAGGCAAAAACTGTAAAATAGAAAAAGATGTTATAATAATACCGCCAGTATGCATTGGAAATGATTGCACTATAAAAAAAGAAGCTAAATTATTTGGCCCTATAATTTTAGGCGACAATACTGTAGTGGACCAGAGGGCAGTGCTTTACCGGGGCATTAAATGGGGCAGCGGATATATTGGAAAGGATGCTTCATTAATCGGGGCCATAATTGGCTATGATACTAAAATTAAAGACAAGGCGTCTGTTCTGGAGAGAGCTGTAATAGGATCTAAAAGCGTGGTAGAAGATGGCATAATAATACATCCAAGTGTTAAAATAATGTCAAATGAAATTATTGACGTGGATAAAGCAAAAAGCCAGGGAGAAAAAGAAAAATAATTTTGTGGAAAACAATTTAATAAAAGCTGCTAAAGATATAATTTTACCCCCTGTATGCCCTATTTGTGGTAATATAAATACAAAGTTGATTTGCAGTGATTGTAAATCAAAAATTAAAAAATTAATAGATGTATGTGATTTTTGTGGCGCTCCTAAAAACTCAGAAAAATGCCTTTATTGCAGGGATAAAAATTTTTATTTCTACAGGCTTAGGAGCTATTGTGTATATGGGGGAGCAATAAAAAAAATTTTATATAAATACAAACAGCAAAAAAATTACAACTTAAAAAAAGTTCTGGCTGGTTTTTTAGAAGAGCTATATATCAAAAATTTTAGCAGCGGGAATATAAGCTATATTGAAGGAATACCCGGAAATCATATAGAATATATTTGCAGTGAACTTGAAACTAAATTAAATATACCTTATTCTAACAACTTAAAAAAAATTAGGGCTACAAAAAAACAAAAGGAACTGGATTTTTCTGCCAGGTCTTTTAACCTTGAAGACTCTTTTAAGCTTAAGGATTGCCTGAAAGTACATGGGAAAAACGTGCTTTTAATTGATGATATATTTACTACCGGAAGCACATTAAACCAGGCAAGCAAAGTTTTAAAGGACGCAGGGGCTAATAAAATCTTTGCGCTAACTGTAGCCAGGAGCTTTAAGCAAATATGAAAAAGATAGAGGGCAGAGTAAAATGGTTCAGCCCTGAAAAGGGATTTGGGTTTATAGAAAGTGAAAATATGGACAATATTTTTGTCCATTATAGCTCAATTAGGTCAAACGGCTTTAAAAGTTTAGAAAAGGGGCAGGTGGTATATTTTAATTTGGGCCGGGATGACAGGGGCAATATTGCAAAAGATGTTGAGATAAAATAAGGAGGGAACATGGAGTTTAAAATTAAAAGCAAAAACATGGAGATTGATGACAAGATTAGGCAGTATGCTGAAAAGAAAATAAAGGATAGAGTGGTAAAATTCCTTGATAAGGTCATAGAGATAGAGTTAAAATTAACATTTGAGAAGAACCCGAGAATAACTGAAAATAATTTAGCAGAGGTTACCATATACACGGCAGGCACTGTCATTAGGGCAGAGGATTCAGGCGTAGATACATACTCTGCAATAGATAAAGTTAATGAAAAATTGGAAAGGCAAGTTAAAAAATTTAAGGATAAGAGGATACAGAGGGGAAGGCACCAGCCTAATAAGAGTAATGCAAGCGTGGACCAAAAGATAAGAAACCAGATTGTTAAAACAAAAACCTTTATAATGAAACCCATGACTCCCGAAGAAGCGGTAATGCAGATGGAGCTTATAGGGCATGATTTCTTTGTCTTTATAAGCTCTGAGACAGGAGAAACTGCCGTAGTATATAAAAGGAAGGATAGAAATTATGGGTTAATTGAGCCCACAATAGAATAAACTAGGTGATTAATATATGTTTGAAAAACTTGGAAACTTACTAAAATTTGGAGAAGGCAAAAAATTAAAACAATACGAAGAGCTGGTAAGCAAAGTAAATGAACTGGAAGAAGAAATCAGTAGCTTGCCGGATGAAAAGTTAGCTAAAAAAACTGAAGAATTTAAAAAAAGGTTTGATAATGGGGAAAGCCTCTCCTCAATCATGCCTGAAGCTTTTGCAGCGGTAAGGGAAGTAGCAAAAAGGACCCTAAATATGAGGCATTTTGATGTGCAGATAATAGGCGGAGCAGTTTTATTTGAAGGAAAGATTGCAGAAATGAAAACTGGCGAGGGTAAAACCTTAGTGGCTACACTTCCAGTATACCTAAACTCTTTTACCGGCAAAAGCACCCATCTTGTAACGGTAAATGACTATCTTGCAAAAAGGGATAGCCAGTGGATGGGAAAAATTTATGATTTTCTTGGATTAGAGGTAGGCTTGCTGCAAAATGAGATGCCAAAGGAAGAAAAAAAGAAGCAGTATGCAGCAGATGTAGTTTATGGTACCAATAATGAATTTGGCTTTGATTACCTCCGGGATAATATGGTAATAAGTAAAGACAATATGGTACAAAGAGGCCACCCTTATGCCATAATTGATGAGGTTGACAGCATCCTAATTGATGAAGCAAGAACCCCCCTTATAATATCTGGAGTGGCAACAGGGACAACCAAGCTATATAAGAGATTTGCGCAGCTTGTCCCCAATTTGAAAGAAGGGGAGGACTTTGAAATTGATGAAAAGGCAAGAAGCGTTTCTTTGACTGAAGAAGGGGTTGAAAGGGTAGAAAACATCACGGGCATTGAAAACCTTTATGACCCTTCCAATTATATGATTATCCATGCGCTTAACCAATCGCTGAAAGCCAAATATTTGTTTAAAAATGAAGTAGACTATATTTTAAAGGACGGTCAGGTAATTATAGTTGATGAATTTACGGGCAGGCTTATGCCGGGCAGAAGGTATAGCGAAGGCCTGCACCAGGCTATTGAAGCAAAAGAAGGAGTTAAAATAAGGGATGAAAACCAGACCCTTGCCACTATAACCATACAAAATTATTTTAGGATGTATGACAAGCTTTCAGGAATGACTGGTACTGCAATTACTGAGGCAAAAGAATTCAGGGAAATCTATGGCCTGGAAACTGTTGTAATTCCAACAAATAAGCCATTGATAAGAGATAAGCTTGCTGACCTTATATACAAATCTGAAGCCACAAAGTTTGAGAAAGTGGCAGATGATATAGAAGAAAGATACAATAAGGGGCAGCCCGTGCTGGTTGGAACAATATCCATTGAAAAGTCAGAAAGGCTTTCTAAAATCCTTAAAAAAAGGGGAATCCCGCATAATGTATTGAATGCAAAATATCATGAAAAAGAGGCAGAAATAATTGCAGATGCAGGCCAGGAGGGGGCTGTAACCATAGCCACCAATATGGCCGGCAGGGGCACAGACATTATATTAGGGGATGGAGTCCCCGGTCTTGGAGGTTTGCATGTTTTAGGCACAGAAAGGCATGAAAGCAGGAGAATAGACAATCAGCTAAGGGGCAGGAGCGGCAGGCAGGGAGATCCCGGGTCAAGCCAATTCTATCTTAGCACTGAAGACGATCTTTTAAGGCTGTTTGGATCAGACAGGATGCATGCCATTATGCAGACATTTAACCTTCCAGAAGATATGCCCATACAGCATAATATGATTAATAGGGCTGTAGAAAACGCGCAAAGGCAGGTAGAATCAAGAAATTTTGAGATGAGAAAACATGTGCTTGAATATGATGATGTAATGAATAAGCAAAGAGAAATTATCTATGCTAAAAGGAGAAAGCTTTTAGATGAGGAGAACCTGAAAGAGACTGCAATAAGTATGATAAAAGAAACTATTGATGAAAGCGTGGATTTTCATGTTAATCCAAATGAATATCCTGAAAATTGGGATCTGGAAGGCCTTTCTACTTTCCTTCAGCCTATTTTTGGGCAAGAGGTTATTGGAAAAATTGACCTGGAAAGCATAGATATAAAATCTTTAAAAGAGCGCATTAAGGAAAATGCATTAAAGATTTATAAGGAAAGGGAAGAAGAATTTGGCCCGGAAGTTCTAAGGAAGCTTGAAAGAATAGTGATGCTTAATGTAATTGATAACAGGTGGAGAGAGCATTTGCTTGAAATGGATTACCTTAAAGAAGGTATTGGCTTGAGGGCTATTGCCCAAAGGGATCCGCTTGTTGAATACAAGCAAGAAGCATTCCAGCTTTTTAAGGGCCTTATCGCAGACATAAAGGCAGATACGGTAAAACTTTTATACAATGCAAAAATTTCTACTGAAAAAGAGCAGGCTAAAGAAAGGAAAACAGTTTACGCCAATGTTTCTACAAGCGGCCCTAAAAAGACTACAGAGCCTGTTAAAAATGCCGGGGCCGGGAAGAAAAAAGTAGGAAGAAATGACCCCTGCCCATGCGGAAGCGGGAAAAAATATAAGAAGTGTTGCGGAAGGTAGTATTTATGTTAGAAGATTATAAAAATGAATACCAGAATTTAAAAGAAAAGCTCGTTTTCTTGAGGGATTGTCTTTGAGGTGGATAAAAAGAAAGAAAGGATTGAAAAACTCCAAAAGCAAACCGTGAAAACTGATTTTTGGAATAATCAGGAAAGGGCACAAAAAATAATACAGGAAATTAATGGCCTAAAAGAGGTAACCGGCTCAATAGAAGAAATTGAAGAAAAAATTGAAAATATCGAGCTGGCTTTTGAGATACTTGCCTCAGAGGAAGATGAAAAATTGGAAAAAGAATTATCATCAAATATAGATTCATTAAAAAAACTACTAAAAGATATAGAAGAAAAGGCAATACTCGGCGGGAAATATGACGGTTATCCCGCTGTGCTGAATATCCATCCGGGAGCTGGAGGGACTGAATCCCAGGACTGGGCTGAGATGCTTTTTAGGATGTATAAAATGTGGATGGAAAAGAAAGGCTTTAAGTATAGAATAATAGATTACCAGGCTGGGGATGAAGCAGGCATAAAAAATATAACCCTAACTGTTAAAGGCAAGAATGCCTACGGCCTTCTAAAGTCCGAGAAGGGCATCCATAGGCTGGTAAGAATTTCTCCTTTTGATTCTTCAAAAAGGAGGCATACATCTTTTGCTTCTGTTGATGTTATTCCATTATTTGATAAAGAAATAGATATTGAGATTAATAAAGATGAATTAAATATTGAGACATATAGGTCTAGCGGTGCTGGGGGCCAGCACGTAAATGTCACTGATTCTGCAGTAAGGATTACACATGTACCTACCAATACTGTAGTCCAATGCCAGGACGAAAGGTCGCAAATCCTTAACAGGCAAACTGCATTACAGATATTAAAATCAAAGCTTTATGAGCTAGAGCTTGAAAAAAAACAAGAAGAGATAAATAAAGTAAGGGGAGAAAAGAAGGATATAGGTTGGGGCAATCAAATAAGGAGCTATGTGCTCCAGCCATATCAAATGATTAAAGACCATAGGACTGGAGTAGAAGTTGGAGATGTAGATTCGGTCTTGGATGGAAATATAGATAAATTTATAAGGGGTTATCTTGAAAAAATTTTAGCCAGAGGGTAAACTTCTATCAGTAAAATAATTTTTATTCTCTTTCCAAAATGAATATGATTGAATTTAGAAATGTAACTAAAATATATGATGACAATACGGCAGCCTTAAAAAATATCAACCTGGTAATTAAAAAAGGGGAGTTTTTGTTTTTAGTGGGCCCTTCAGGTTCGGGGAAATCAACTTTTATTAAACTTTTAATTAAAGAATTTGAGTCTACTACCGGAACCATACATGTAGCAGGCAGAAATATTTGCAAGCTTAAGACTGGAAGGGTGCCGCAGCTTAGGAGAAATATTGGATGTATTTTTCAGGATTTTAAGCTGCTTCCAAATAAAACAGTTTATGAGAATGTGGCTTTTACCCTGGAAGTTATTGGGAAACCTTCTTATATTATAAAAGTGCAGGTTCCACAGGTATTAAAACTTGTAGGCCTGTACCAAAGAATAAATTCTTTCCCCCATCAATTATCGGGCGGAGAGCAGCAGAGAGTCTCTATTGCAAGGGCTTTTGTAAACAGGCCTCCCATACTTCTTGCTGACGAGCCCACCGGTAATTTAGACCCTACAACTTCAGATGGCATCATGAAGCTTTTATCGAGGATTAATTTAATTGGAACTACCGTGGTTATGGCCACCCATGATAAAAGCGTTGTAAACTCTATGCGGAGGAGAGTTGTAGAGCTTGAAAATGGCGAGATAATAAGGGACCAAAAGAGAGGGGTATACGGCGAACAATGAGGGCAAGATATTATTTTGGAGAGACCTTTGCAAATTTTAAAAGAAATTTCCTCATGGCTTTTACTGCCATAACTACAGTTGCAATTACCCTTTTTATGGTGGGGCTGTTTTCAATTATTGTTTATGATGTTTTAGGAGTCCTAAATTCAATTAAGAGCCAGGTGGAAGTTGCAGTATATATGGAAGATAATATATCTGATGAACTTAGGGTTTACCTCGAAGAAGAAATTAAAAGCTGGGATGAAATAGAAGACTTAAGGTTTATTTCTAAAGACAAAGCTTTAGAAAGGTTCAGGGAAGAAAATGAGGGAAGCGATATATTAAAAGAAATACAGGGCAATCCATTGCCTGCATCTTTTGAGATTACTTTAAGAGACCCTGAAAAAGTTAGCCAGGTTGCAGTAAGGTTTCTAAACAAGGATGGTGAATTCATTGAAGGCATAGATGATGTAATCTATGGGCAGAATTATGTGGATAAATTGTTTTCAATCATAGCTATTGTTGGAACCATTGCCATGTTAATTATAATAATGTTGCTTCTAGCAACCATAGTGCTAATTTATAATACAATCCGGCTGTCCATACATGCCAGGAGAAAAGAAATAGAAGTAATGAAGCTTGTGGGGGCTTCCAACTGGTTTGTAAGAATACCCTTTTTATTTGAAGGCTTTTTTGAAGGCTTTTTAGGCAGCCTAATTGCAGGCATTATATTATATTTCTTATCAAAATTCCTGCTGATCAGGGGAGAAATGGCTTTAGTTGACACTATGAGGATAAAAGACTTAGCAATAGTTGGCAGCGGCGAAGTATCAGTTTATATTTATGTGGGTTTAATAGTCCTGGGCGTTTTAGTGGGCCTTATAAGCAGCGCATTAGCTTTGCGCCGCTACCTAAAGGTGTAAAAGGAGTTTTTTATAGCTTTTTGTGTTAAAATTAATAGAAAAAATAATAAGAATTATGTGTCGTAGTAAAAATATTATAGCAATAATTATAGCAACCATATTTTTTGTGTCTGCGTTATTTTTATCATACCCTACCCAAATTTATTCCCAAAACCTTGAAGAAGAGCTTGAACAAATAAAAAATGAAAGGGAAGAAACACAAGAGAAAATAAAAGAGGTTAAAAAACAGGAGCAGGAATATATCCAGCAGGTTAATTTAGTAGAAGAACAACTTCTAGGAGCCCTATCAGAATTAGATAACCTTAATTTAAAGGTGGTAGAAGCTAAAAGCGAAATAGACCGCACAACAATAGAGCTAGTTTTAAGAGAGCAGGAATTAAAAGAAATTGAAAAACAATTAGATGAAAAAATCCAAATTTTAAATGATAGGGTAGCTTCAATTTACAAAAATGGGAATAGTAATGTTTTAGAAATCCTTTTAAAAGCTGAAAACTTTATTGGCTTTATTTCAAGGTTAAAGCTTATGAATATTATTGCTGAAAAGGATACAGAAATTATCCAGGCAATTAAGGATAAAAGGCAAGCTACATTATCTGTGAAAAAATCAATACTTGATTTAAGGGACAAGCAGAAAGAGCATAGAGAAGAAGTAGAAAAATTAGTCATACAGGCAGAGAGCAAGAAATCTGAAATTGAAGGTATCTATGGTAATAAGAAAAACCTTCTTTCAGAAACCCGGGCAAATAAAAATACCTTAATAAGGATGGAAAAGCAGCTTGAGGTTAAAGAAGCAGAGGTTAAAAGGATCCTTGAAAGCTATAAATATGGTTCTGCGCCCTCCGGGAAATTTATGTGGCCTGTTGCAGGAAGGATTAGTTCAGGTTTTGGATATAGGATACATCCAATATTTGGCACCCGCAGATTCCATTCAGGCCTTGATATTGCTGCTGGATACGGTAGCCTTGTAAAAGCCGCTGATGGGGGCCAGATTGTCCAGGCCGGCTATTTTGGGGGCTATGGATATTCCATCATGGTATACCATGGTGGAGGTTTTGCGACATGGTATGCGCATTTATCCGGGTTTAATGTTAATGTAGGCCAATTTGTTGAAAGAGGGCAGGTAATAGGTTTTGTAGGTTCTACTGGCTGGTCTACAGGGCCCCATCTCCATTTTGAAGTTAGAATTAATGGAAATGCCCAGAACCCCATGGGCTATCTGTAGTTTTATGGCGTATTGATTTTTATACTAAAAGCATATAATTTATAATTAAAGAAATATTTTTATATTAGGTGGTTTTTTTATGGTTAAGAGATTGGTAATTAAAATAGTAGTAATAGCAGTAGTTGCAATATTTGTATTTTCTACAGGGTTTTGGTTGGGCATTAACTTTTATTCTATAAAAGAATTTGCAACCCAGACTAATGCTAATAGCATTTTTGAAGTAACAAGCGATATAACTAATGATAATAAAACAAGTAATGCCTTTAGCCTAAAGCCCTTAGAGGAAACAATAAATTTAATAAGCCAGAGGGCATTAAATGAAATTAGCAAGCAGGAATTGCTGGTTAATGCAATTGAGGGCGTCATTGGCACTTTGGATGATAAATATGCAGACTATTTTACTGAAGAAGAGTATGCCCAAATCATGGAATCATATAGCGGCACGATGAGCGGCATTGGCGTTGTTATAACCCTGGATGACCGGGATAGGGTTTTAATTGTAAAAGTAATTGAAAATACTCCTGCAGATGAAGTAGGGCTTAAGGAACAGGATATAATAACAGAAGTTGAAGGCAATCCCATACAGGGTTTGGCGCTTGAGGAAATTGTCAGCAAGATAAAAGGGGAAGAAGGAACTTCTGTTAATATTACAGTTAAAAGGCCTAGTGAAGATAAGACATTTAAAGTAGACATAACCAGGCAAAGGTTTTACGTGCCAAATTTATTTGCAGAAATGTTAGAAAATGATATCGGATATGTTCAATATATTGGTTTTCAGGAAGGAGGAGCCGAAAAATTAGAAGAGGAAGTAGACAGCCTGGTTGAAAATGGGGCAAAGGGCCTAATTCTTGACCTGAGAAATAATTTAGGGGGAATTTTAGATGATGCCGTAGGCGCCTCTGACTTGTTTTTGGATGATGGAATTGTAGTAATAGTCAAAGGCAGGGTAGGCGAGGAATTAAAAACAACTACCTATAGGGCGAAAAAAGGCGGATATACTGAAATGCCATTAGTAGTTTTGGTAAATGGATTTTCTGCAAGCGCAGCGGAGCTTTTAGCTGGCGCATTGCAGGAAAATGGCAGAGCTACCATAGTAGGAGAAGTAAGTTTTGGCAAAGGCACGGTCCAAACTATACAGGAACTCTCAAATGGGGCAGGCTTAAAATTTACTACTGCAAAGTACTACCTGCCTTCAGATAGGTCTATTGAGGGGATAGGAATTAAGCCCGATATCGAGGTTGAACTAGACATGGAATCAGAAGAAGACCTGCAATTAGAAAAAGCTAAAGAAGTTATAAATTCTATGGCAAGTGATTAAAATGGCTAAAGCTAAAAAAAGTTCTGAAGAAGACAAAACAATACTGGCCAGAAATAAGAAGGCACAAAGAAATTTCTTTATACTGGATACTTATGAAGCAGGCATTGCGCTTAGGGGGAGCGAAGTAAAATCTGCAAGGCTTCATAATGTAAATTTAAAGGATAGCTATGCGCGCATTAAAAACGGTGAGTTATTTCTATATAATATGCATATATCCCCTTATGATAAAAGCAGGATAGAAGATATTGAGCCAAAAAGGACCAGGAAGCTTTTAATGCATAGAAGGGAAATAGGCCGTTTGGTAGGAAAGTTAACGGATAAGAGCCTGACTTTGGTGCCGCTTGAGATATATATGGTTAATAACTTAGTTAAAATAAAGCTAGCTTTAGCTAAGGGTAAACTAAAAAGGGATAAAAGAAGAGACTTAAAAGATAAAGAAACCCAAAGGGAAATAAAAAGGGCTTTGAAAAATTATCAATAATGTTGTATATTATATAACCGCTCCTATTGTGGGGGGCGATTTGGATTCGACGGGGATAGGTTGAGCTTGGATTGCAAGTCGAGTATCAGAACTCGTAAATAACTGAACTATAATAAACGCTGACGATACAGAGTTAGCACTAGCAGCATAAGGTTGCTACGTCTGCGGAAAAGTTTCCTGTGCTTTCCGTTAGGCGACGTTTAGCAGGATACCTTATAATGTTTTGTCTGCGCGCATTATAAGGGAAAATTTAGCAGAATAGCTTTTAGGGATCCGGCCTGTAGGAGCCTTAAAGGCGAATAATAAAGTACGGGCTAAGCTTGTAGAGATCTAAGTGACGATATCTTCGGACGCGGGTTCGATTCCCGCCGCCTCCACCATATAACCGCTAGTCAATCCTATGGGATCCATGCGTTTTAGCATTAGGTTTTGTGGGCTGGGTGCTGAAAATGGCAAGGATT
>JAGYOJ010000070.1 GCA_018399435.1 Actinomycetota bacterium
AGCAATTTCTGCATCTGTCCTTGAGTTAAATATTTTAATTGTTCTTTTCATAATTACATTATAAAGAAAAAATGGAATTTTTAAACTAGGCTAAATATTATATTATTATGTACTAATACTAAAGATTTTAATTCTGGAGGTGTTCCAAGGTGGATTTCAAGGGTTTTAGCAGTGATGATTTCTGTTTTTTTATTGAAATGCCCAAAAACTATAAGAGGGAAATTAGAAAGAAAATAGAATATTTCGGAAATGAAGTATATAAAAACCTGGATTACAGTATTAAGGATTCATATAAAATACATAAAAGCATTTCTGTAAAGGATGATATTAAAAAAGTCTGGTATAACATTTCAAAAGCGTATCAGGACAGGAGCATATTCCAATTATGTGGCATGACAATTTATATTCAAATAGATAAAATAGGCTTTAAATCTATAATTAGGGGAGGCTCTTTTAGGGACAATAAATCTATAGGAGCATTATATGAAAAAATTTCTAGAAACCCTGAAGCATTTATAAGGCTTTTAGGTTCCTTTAATGAAGATTATTTTCTAAAAGCTTTTAGAAGAATGCCTTTACAGGGAGATAAAATTAGGCCGGGCTTAGAGAAATGGGAGACTATTTTTAAAATAAGGCTTCAAAAAGTTAATTATGATTTAATAGAATTTATTTTAGCAATTCTAGAGCAGAACAAGCTCCCAGGAATACAAATCCTTACCGGTATAAATCCATCTGATGCCATATTAAAAAAACCTGATAAATTGGTTAAAAAAGCAGTAAAATGCCTTGAAGATTTATATAAATTTTTAAGTTTTATTGAAAGTTAAATTTTTTTGCCAGTTTTTTATATATTTTAGATTTTGGCTTCATGGACAAGGCAATCCTTATATGTCCTCTTGCCTTATCAATGTTTCCTTCTTTTACGAAACATAATGATAAGCCATAGTGTGCAAAATCATTAGTGACATCTATATCCACTGCTTTTTTAAAGTGTTTTTTTGCAGATGAATAAAAACCGCAATTATAATAAGCCCTTGCCAATGATTCCCTTATAGAGCCCTTATTAGGCTCAATATCTTTTGCCTTCTCAAGATGCATTATAGCTTTCAAGAAATCTTTTTTCCCTGAAAGTTCTTTTCCAATTTTGAAATGGTAATAAGCCTTAGTCATCTTAAAATTGATTATTAAATATTACTTTTATAAAATAACAGAAATATTTAATATTTTAAAGTGCATGAAATTAAAATTTTTATTAATATTTATTATTGCAAGCGCAATATTTGGTTTGGGTTGCAGCAATTATTTGGATGTTCTAAAAGGAAACTGGAAACTAATAGAATCAGAACATTTCAATTACTATTACCAGAAAAATTTAGAGAAAAATCCTGAATATTTTAGTGGTGCTATCCAAAGGCTTGAATGGTTTTGGGATTTTGCAGCAGAAGTATGGGATTATGGCGGTCAAACAAGAAACTATTATTATTTCCTGTAAAGAAATGAATTAAGAAGGTTTACTAATAGGGACATGAATGCCAAAGCCATACCTGATAGGAATATTGTTTTAAGTATATTCAAATCTGATTGCCATTAAGTATCACATTTGTTTACAACTCCAGGCAGAAAGCCTTTAAAGCCAGCAAATTTTTGGGTGGAAGGCATAGCAATGTATTATATATGGCCTAAATTATATTACCCAGAAGGGAAAAACTGTGTTTATGGAAAGGCTATTGGGGCTCAATACATTGTCATGCAAAAGAGCTGTTAGAATACGATAGGCTGCCAGAAATAGAAAAACTTATATACGAAAATGATAATTTTAATTTATTGCATTCATACATTAGCTATACTATTGCAGGCTCTTTTATTACGTTTTTAATATGCCCGGGGCATTCAGACCTGGATATGGTTAAGAAATATAAAAATTTTATTAACTGCGCTAACCAGGCTGGATCTCCAGAAGAGGTAAAACAGATTTTTTTTATATTTTTGATATAAAATTTAGCCAGGCGGTAAGGGAATGGAAAAAATTTTTAATTACCTGGGATGAAAATAAAATATATTAAATAATTTTTTGTTTTTTCATATTTTTAGAAATCTATTGTATTCTATAAAAAGTAAATGCCAAAGGCTAAAGGATATAGCTTAAATAAGAAATACATTATTTTAATATTGGTGACAATTAATCAATAATTGTGGATAATGGGAAGGGCTAATTTATTAATATATCTTAATTTAAGAAAATGTATGATGTAATTACAGTGGGGTCAAACACAATTGACGTTTTTGCATATACGGATAGGTCCGAATCTATATGCATAAAAACGATAAATGGCGAGGAATGTTATATATCTTATCCTACAGGTTCAAAACTTTTAATCGATGAATTAGATTTTTCAACCGGTGGCGGCGGCACAAATACTGCTGCTACGCTTTCTACAATGGGCCTGTCAGTAGGGTATATAGGCAAAATTAGTTCTGATGATAATGGAAGGCGGGTTTTAAAAGAGCTTAAGGATTGGAATATTGATTTTTTAGGAACTATTAGCTCCGATACCCAGAAGAATACAGGGTATTCCATAATACTTGACAGCATAGAAAGAAGGAGAACTATCCTTGCCTATAAAGGGGTAAACAATGACCTAGAATTTAGGGAAATTGATACTGGCAAATTAAAGGCAAAGTGGTTTTATTTGTGCAGCATGGTAGATAAGTCATTTAAAACACTTGAAGAGATTTCTTTATATGCAAGAAAAAAAAGAATAAATGTCATTTTTAACCCTAGCAATTATTTAGCCGAGAAAGGCAAGAGATACCTGTCAAAAATTTTAAGAGCTTCCAAGATTTTAGTTTTAAACAAAGAAGAATCCTCACATTTGGTAGGGGAGGGCGAGCCAAAGGAAAAATTATTAAAGTTAAAAAGAACAGGGCCAGATATTGTAATTATTACAAATGGCAAAAATCCAATACATTGCATTGATGACAAGAATATTTACTATATTGTATATCCATTGGACATCAAGGTTGTAGAGGCAACTGGCGCAGGAGATAGCTTTGGCTCGGGATTTTTAGCATCTTATATAATTACTGAAGATGTTGCCATGTCTTTAAAAATTGCTTTAGCAAATTCACAGTCGATTCTTAAATATAAAGGGGCAAAAACTAAGATACTAACATTTGAACAAGCAAAGGAATATATTACAAAAAACAATATAATTTTAAAAAAATCTAAGTTATAGAAGGAGGAACTTTTGGAAGATAGCAAATACAAAGAAGCAAAAAAGAGGGTTGAGGAAATTAAAGGTTTCTTTGGGCATCTTTTTGCTTATATAGGCGTAAATGTTACATTAATTATAATTAATTTAATTACTAGCCCTGGCAGTTTATGGTTTTACTGGGTAACAATATTTTGGGGAATAGGCTTATTCTGGCATGCAATGGGCGTATTTGTCTTTAATAAATTTCCAGGCAAAAAATGGGAAGATAAAAAGCTTAAGGAAATTATGAAAGAAATGGACGAAGAAGAGAATTCTAATCTATAAATCTCTTATACCATTCTAGAGTATCAGCAAGGGATTCTTTAACAGGCCTTGTGCTAAACCCTAACTCTTCTTTTGCCTTGCTGCAGCATATATTTGAATTGCTCCTAACGGTAGCCAGGGAATATTTCGTGAATTGTGGTCTAGACCTGCTTAACCAATAATAAGGCATTGTAAAATATACAGCAATGTCTGCTAAGTAATTAGGCAGCTTATACCTTGGCAGGCCAATGCCCGTAATTTCATTTAAAATTTTTAATATTTCATCCATGGTAAGCCTTTTACCTGAAAGGATATATTTAGCTCCCTTTTTTGCCTTTTTAGCGGCTAATATATGGCCCTTAGCCACATCCCTGACATCTATATAATCATAAGCGCCATTTATTATAAAATTTAAATTTTTCTTCAGGTAATCAATAAAGAATTGGCCAAGTAAAGAAATCTTGTAATCATAAGGCCCTATAAAAGCCGTGGGGCAAAGGGTTACTGCATAAAGGCCTTCATTTACAGCTTTTTCAATTTCTATACTGGCCTTTGCTTTTGTGCGGTCATATGCTCCCCGTGGATTGTAGGGGTCATAAGAAATTTTTTCATTTATTAATGTTCCTTCGGGAGTATCTTTTAATGAGTGTATGGAACTGGTAAAAATAAGCTTTTTAATACTGTTTATTTTACAGGCTTTAATAACATTTCTGGTTCCAATTATGTTTACTTTTTCAAGCCTTTTTTCATTGCCTGGCATTATAGATATCGCCGCAGCCATATGGTAAACATAATCTATATTTTTAGTAGCGCGAATTATTGTATTAAGATCAAGTATATCACCATAAAATTTTTCAACAGGCAGGCCGTCCATGCATGAATTATTGGAACTTCTTCTTAAAATCACCCTTACCTTATTTTTTTTTCTTAATAGCTCCCTTACCAGTGCATTTCCAGAATGGCCGGTAGCTCCAATTACTAAGTCCATTTACTTTTTAAAAATAAATTTACAATTATTGTCTCCAGAACATATCCTGCTTGAAATTTTTAATCCAATATCCTCACCAAACTCTTTTGCTATTACCGAGTATTCTGAATTACAAATAACTTTTCCTATTTTTTCTGAAAAGTTCTCCCTATTGGATTTTTGCATTAATACATGCCAGGGGCATCTTAAAATTGATAATGTAATTTTATCGGTAGTTTTTTTAATGTCATATTTGAAATTATCTAATTTAAGCTTTTCACTAAGGCAAGCATATAATGAATCAATTCCTTGTTTTAAGCCTAGCTTATCTTTTAAAAACCTTGCTTGAATTTTTGGAAGCACCTTCCATACCTCGTTATCTAAATCAAGAGCCTTATCAAAACCATAGTTCTCTTCCATTTTAATAAACCATAGCCCATCTACTTTTACGTAGCTATTATAGTAATAGTTTATTATGTCTTCTTTGCTTAAATTCATAGTATCTAAATGATTTTATTAATTTTTATATAAATATACAAATTTTTTTATAAAGTTATTTTAAAATAATAAAATATTGCATTAAATATTCAATTATAGGAATATTTGCTTTATAATCCTACTATTATTTTATTTAATTGGGGACAATATGAGTTTATTGGATTTATCTTATATTATTTCTTTTATAATCGAGATTGGCTTGCCTATAGCATTAGCGGTTATAGTTTGGAAAAAATTTAAAGTTTCCTGGGCAATATTTTTTTTAGGCATGGCCTTATTTTTAATATCCTTGATTAGGATTCCTTTAAACGGATATGTAACCAGTTTACTAAGGCAGTCTTTCAGCCAAAACAATTATATAATATATAGCGGATTATTTGTTTCTTTTACCGCAGCCCTATTTGAGGAAGGCGTAAGGGTTCTTGGAATAGGTTTGATTATAAGAGAAAAGAATTATTATAAAGGCCTTATGTATGGAATTGGCCATGGCGGTGGCGGAGAGGCCATGGTTTTTGTGGGATTTAGCAGTATTATAAATTATGTAGTTTTTAGATTTTTTCCTGGCCTGGTTCCTGGATATGATGTGCTTGGAAGCATTGAATGGTATTTGCCGCTAGTTGGTTCCATGGAGCGTGTTTTTGCTATTGCTATACAGATATTTTTGTCGATTTTAATAATGCATGCATTTCTTAAAAGAAAATATTACTATATCTTTATTGCTTTTGGATTTCATTTGCTGGTAGATTTTGCAAGCGTTTATGCTAATAGTAAGTTTGGTTTGGCCGTAACTGAAATTATGGTGTTTTTATTTGCTGTCATTTCAGTTATATTTACCTTATTGTTACGGCCTAAAAAAAGCTAATTTTTTGTAGCTTTCACAAAATTCCCTTAATTTATATTATTAAAAAAAAGGGTAAAATGAAAAAATTAATTATATTTCTATTAAGTATATTAATTATAGGTTTAACTTTTATCATTTATGGGTGTAGCCAAGCTCCAAAAGAGAAAATAGGTATTTCCCAAATAGAAACAGAACCAGTGGGCAAGGAAGTAAGCACAGGGCTTATCAGGTGGCAGGTAAAAGAGGCAGAAGATCTGGGCATCAGGCTTTACTCTGATGCTGGGGGTTATCTTGATTCAGAAGAGGGAAAGTTTGCAAAAATTACTTTTTCAGTGGAAAATAATTCAGATGATGCAAGAGTTATTTATGACTTAACAGTAATAGATGACAAGGGAAGAAAGCATAATATATAATTTAATAAATTCTTAAATTTACAAAAAAAATTAATATTAACAATGACTAATTATAAGAAAATCAAAACCAGAGTTTATGAAATTTTAGAAAAGTCAGACCCAAATGATATTACAGGGAAAACAGTAGACCTTTTTTTAATTATCCTAATTACTTTGAATGTTATAGCTATAGTGCTTCAATCTGTAGTAGGATTATCGGTAAAGTATTACGGCGTATTTAGAATTTTTGAAATTGTATCAGTTATCATATTTTCAGTAGAATATATTCTTCGGTTATGGTCATGCAATGTTACAAATAAATATGATGGCATATTTTTAGGGAGGTTAAAATTTGGATTAGCCCCATTATCCTTAGTTGATTTTTTTGCAATTCTTCCATTTTACCTGCCTTTAGTAATAGCTGTAGACTTAAGATTCTTAAGGGTGCTTAGATTATTCAGACTATTCCGTGTTTTTAAATTTAGCCGTTACTTCGAGGCAATGAATATTATAGGCAGGGTATTCAAAAAGAAGAGGGGTGAGCTTATAATAACTTTGTTTACAGTTTTTTTGCTTCTGCTCATTTTTTCAGGTTTTATGTTTCAAATAGAAAGCAGGGCACAGCCTGAAAATTTTTCAAGCATACCCCAGGCGATGTGGTGGGGAATTTCAGCGGTTACCCCTATAGATTTTGGATTGAGGCCGGTAACCATTCTTGGAAAAATTTTAAGCTCAATAGTTGCTTTTTTGGGTGTAGGGTTATTTGCGCTGCCGGCAGGAATTATAAGTTCTGGATTGGCAGAAGATATTAGGACAAAAAAGAAAAAAATAAAGTGCCCTAGTTGCGGAAAGGAAATTAATATAAATAATGATTGACCTAAATTGTATAAGGGAAAACATTAAAAAGATTCCAAGACTGAATTTAGTAAATTTGCCAACTCCTTTAGAAAAATTAGATAATCTTAGCAAAAAACTTAAAGGGCCTAATATTTATATGAAAAGAGATGATGTTATTGGCGGCAATAAGATGAGAAAACTAGAATTTTTAGCAGCTGATGCAGTGGCAAAGAACAAGAAAAAGATAGTAACTTTTGGGGCTGTTGGGTCAAACCATACCAGGGAGGTAGCTGTAGTTAGCAATAAGTTAGGCCTAAAGCCAATAATCTTTATTACAGGGGATAAAAAAAATATTAAAAAACAAGGCAATTTTCTTCTTAATACTATACTAGGGGCAGAAATAAAGATATTAAAGCCCCTTGAGAATGCGCCTTTTGCAAAAAATGGCCTTGATACAGTTGAAAAACTTAGCAAGGCTCTTATAGAAAAAATACCCGAAAAGTACAAGAAAAAATGAGATCGCAT
>JAGYOJ010000071.1 GCA_018399435.1 Actinomycetota bacterium
CAGCACTATATAACTTTTAATTATAAATATTTTTCATTTTCTTTAATCAAAAAAAGGTCGGCCTCAAAATTTTTTCTTATAACACCAGCGCTAGCAGGTAATTTTACTATACCGTCTATATTTATTAATGAAGTTAGCCTGCTGGAATATTTCTCATTTATCAATTCAAAATAGAGTTCGCCTTCCTTCTTGAACAATAAAGCTAATTCAAAATTTGTTATCCCTTTCTTGTGGTTAATTTCATTTAAAGATTTTGCTTTAACTTTCCTGGGGAATAACTTTTTGTGCTTCATTATTTTTTTTATAAAGGGCTTAAGATAAATTTCAAAATATATGATTATTGAAGCTGGGTTTCGCGGCAAAACAAATATTTTTTTATCTTTAAAAACAAAAAATGAAAAATTATGATATGGCTTCTGATTAACATCCCAAAAAACTATTTCAGCCCCTAAAGATAAAAGAAGGTCTCTTGCTTCCACAGCCTGCCCATATATAAGGAGGATATCGCATTTACTTAATGCCTCTTCTATCTTTTTATTAATATTTGATTTTATATTTCCAAACCTTTTATTGGGTATGGCCAGCTCATTTAATTTTGCAGCCAGTAAATAACTATTGCTTTCCCCCCTTAGATTTGAATGCAGCTGCTTATTTTTTTCTTTTTTCCCCAGGCCCACTGTGATAATCCCAATATTTGGAGGGTAAAACACCTTTATCTTTTCTATCCCTAGAAAAGATAATATATAGATATCTTCCGGGGTAATAATCTTCCCTTTCTTAAGCAAAATATTACTCTTGGTAATATCTGCCGACCTAAATAGTATATTTTCACCCCTTTTGCATTCTTTGTATACCAGCAAGTCATTTCCAGTAAGTTCAACATCACCAGTAGCAACAATACAGTCACAATTTTTTGGTATCTTGTCGCAGGCCGTAACAAAATAACAAAACCCTGGCTCTATTATTTTCATAGATTTTTCTTTAGAAGATTCAATGATTTTTAATCTGACAGGATAACTTACATCAGCTCCCTTAATATCAATAGCCCTTACTGCATAACCGCTTTTTAGCGCGCTATCAAAAATTGGCATGCTTTTATTTATCTTAATATCTTGAGCTAGAGCCAGGCCTAAGCAGCCAAGAATATCTAAATTTTTAACTTCAAATTTTTTTATTGAATTTAAAATCTTTTTTTGGGCTTCTTCTGCAGAAATCATTAGGCTTCTCTTTCTGTTATAGAATTTTTTTAACTAATTTAACTTTCTCATTATAATTTTTCTTCTTTAAGTATTGGTCAATCTTTACCCCATCTATCTTGAAGTTAGGATTAACTTCCTTCAGGGGCAATAAAACAAAATTTCTTTCCCTGTATTTAGGATGTGGTATGGTTAAAAACTTTGAATCTATTTTAAAGCTTTCCCAATAAATAATATCTATATCTATTATCCTGGGGCCATATCTTTTCTTTATCCGTCTGCCCTGCCCATATTCAATGCTTTTTAAAAAGCCTAAAAATTCGAAAGGGTTAATATTTCCTACCTTTGCTAAAATTACCATATTATAAAAAAATTCCTGATTTTTTTCATACATGGGTTCAGTTTTATATATGGAAGATAATTTTTTAATAAAAATAGATCTATGTTCTGATATTTTATTAATAGCTTCTCTTAAGTTTTGTTCCCTGTTTCCAATATTTGAACCCAAGCTTAAGTAACAGTTTTTCCCCTTTAAAAAATTATTTTTTTCTGTAAATTCTATTCCAACTGAATTAAATTTTTCTTTTATAGGTGCATCTGGCTTTTTGATATTTACAATTACCTTTTCTATAAATATAGATAATTTAAGTATTTTTTCTGAAATTACCTTTGCTAGAGTTTCAATTAAATTAAATTTATGTTTTCTATTAACATCCTTTATAATTTTTATGATATTGGAATAATTTATAGTTTTTTCAAGACTATCTTCTAAATTATCTTTACTGAATATTACAGTGATATTAAATATAAATGGCTGTCCCTCTTCTTTTTCAAAATCATGTACGCCATGATATCCAAATAACTCTAAATCTTTTATAAAAATTTTATACATTTTTTATGCCTTCTGCTATATCCAATGCTCTCCTGGTTTCATTTACATCATGGGCCCTTAAAATATCTGCCCCATTTATATAAGAATATAGGGCTGCAGCTATACTTCCTTCAAGCCTTTCATCAGCATTTAGGTCTGATATCATGCCAATAAAAGATTTTCTTGAAGCTCCGACCAATAAGGGGTATCCTATTGATTTAAAATCAGAAAGCCTATTTAAAATTCTTAAATTATGTTGCAGGGTTTTCCCAAAACCAATTCCGGGATCAATAATTATTTTTTTTGGGTTTATTCCTGCTTTTTTTGCATCCTCAGATTTTTGAAATAAAAAACTGTAAATCTCATCAATAACATCCTCATACACTGGGTTTTTTTGCATGTTTTCAGGAGTCCCTTTTATATGCATTAAAACAACAGTACTTTCAGAGTCGCCAGCAATTTTTGCCATTTTACTATCAAATCTAAATGCGCTAATATCATTTATTATACTAGCCCCTGCTTCAATAGCTCTTCTAGCAACTTCTGACCTATAGGTGTCAATAGATATAGGAACTTTAGGATAATTTTTAGACAAATATTTAACTACCGGGATAGTCCTGTTTATTTCCTCTTCTATATTAACAGGTCTTGAGCCCGGCCTGGTTGACAGGCCCCCTATATCAACAATATCTGAACCATCTTTTACAAGTTTTTCTGCTCCTTTATAGGCTTCTTCTTTTTTAAAGTAACGCCCTCCATCATAAAAAGAGTCAGGAGTTACATTCAATATGCCCATTAATAAATATTTATTAGTTAAATCATATTCTTTACCCGATATGATTAGCTTACTTCCACTATCTAATTTTCTAAGATGCTCTTTTAGGCTTTCTGATAATTGCTTTAACCCAAAGGGCTGCATCTTTATTTTTTTTATTAAACTTTCAACTGATTTTCTGTTGCCTATTATAATTACATCAGTTTTTTTATTGGCTTCTACAAGAGTCTCCCTTGAAGTTACTACATCCCCTCCCCTGGACAACATCTCTTGTTTTAATATCATAGCTGCTTCGCTCCTGATATCCTTAACTTTTAAGCACAGCATAAATAATTTATTAGACATAATTTTTATGCCTGCTGTGGTTGCTTTTATTTTTTTAAATTCATCAATAACAGCTTTTTTGCAATTAATATTTATATTTCTAATCTTGTAATTCATAATATTTTATTTGCTATTTTTAATAAGTGACATTGCTTCTTGTCTTGAAGCCTGGTTTCTTTTAAAAATGCCCCTAACAGCAGAAGTAACAGTAGTGGTATTAGGTTTCTTTACGCCCCTCATGCTCATGCATAAATGTTCTGCCTCAATTACCACCATAACACCTCTTGGGTTAATTTTTTTCATTATAGTATCTGCCACTATAGATGTTAACCGTTCTTGCACTTGGGGCCGTTTAGCAACGATATCCAGCACTCTTGTTAATTTACTTAAGCCAACTATTTTCCCTTCATCATTTGGCAAATAAGCAATATGTGCTTTACCTGTAAAAGGAACAAGGTGGTGCTCACATACTGAATAGAAAGGAATATCTTTTACTATAATTATCTCATCATGGTTTTCATCAAAAACAGGCCCTAGGACTTTTGAAGGATCCTTGCCAATACCACTAAAAATCTCTTCATACATATCTGCAACCCTCTGGGGGGTCCTGATGAGGCCTTCCCTGCTAAGATCTTCCCCAATACCCTCTAAGATTAACTTTACACCCTTTTTTATAGCATTTTTATCCACTTTTATCTCCTATTAAATTTTAAGAAGTTTTTGAAATATTATAAAAGATTATTAACTAAATAGCAGTTTATTGTGTTAAATATTATTCTCTGCCAGCTTTTTCTAGGTAAAAATCCCTATTTTCCTTGAGCATATCTATAATATTGAGATTATAAGGGCATTTTTCTTCACATTCACCACATTCTATACAATTATCTACTTTCCTTGCCTCTTTTTCCCTTTCATCATCTATAAAATCTTCAAGAGGGAATTGATCATAATAAACTTTTATAAAATTAACTTTAGGTATATTAATTCCTTGCGGGCAAGGCAGGCAATAGCCGCAATCCCTGCAGAACTTCTCTCCGAGCTTTTGCCTTATTTTTTTTATTTCTTCCCAATCTTTTTCCTTAAGCCCTGAGTTATCTTCCATATAAGCAATATTTTGCTTTAATTCTTCCAGCTTTTCCATTCCAATAACAGGTATTACTTCTTTATACCTCTTTACATACTTCAGGCATAATTCTGCATTATTTAATCTCCCGCCGCCTAATGGTTTCATCCCCAAAATCCCAATATTATTATCTACCAGCTTTTGATAAACTTTTTCCTCTGTAAATTCTTTAGAAACAAAATTAATAGGAAGCATTATTACTTCGAATTCGTCAATTCCATAAAATTTATCAATAACTTCTGGATTATGGCAAGAAAAACCAATATGCCCTATTTTGCCCTTTATCTTTTCTTTAATTAATGCCTCAATTATTCCGTTTTGCATTAATTTAGTAAACCTTTCTAAATTAGAAGCATCGTGGAACATAAAAATATCTATATAATCAGTATTTAATTTAGTTAAGGTCTGGTTTAATTCATCTAAAAATTTTTTCTTTTCCGTACTGGTTGACTTAGAAGCTATGATTAATTTATCCCTTATTCCTTTAATTGCTTTCCCTAGAATTTCTTCGCTATTAAAATAGTTATGGGCTGTATCAAAAAAATTAATGCCAGCATCATATGCTGTTTTTACTAATTTAATAGCTTCCCTCTCAGGAATTCTTGTGAATTGTAGCGCTCCAAAGCCAAGGCGGGAAACCTTTAGGCCGGTTGCCCCCAGTGACTTATATCTCATTGTTTTTGCTTACTTTCTTCTTTATCTTTTTGCTTTTCTTTATGGCTTTCCACATCAGATAGAATATCTAGTACTTCTTCCCTATGTAAGGTTTCTTTTTCCATTAACTTATTTGCAAGCCTGGTTAGAGATTCCTTATTTTCTAAAAGTATTTTTTTAGCCTTCTTATAGCTATTGTTTATAAAATTATGTACTTCCTCGTCAATTAATGATGCAACTCTATCACTATAATGAGGTTTTGAAGTTATATCCCTTCCTAAGAAAACTTCATCCTCGCCTTCACCCTTAAATGTTAATGGGCCCAGCTTTTTGCTCATGCCAAACTCTGTAACCATTTTTCTGGCAAGTTTTGTGGCCCTATCTAAATCATTCTGGGCTCCAGAAGTGACATCATCAAAGTTTAACTCCTCGCTGACTCTACCGCCAAGCAATTGAGTAATATTATCAATAATTTCCTGCTTGCCTTTTAAGAATCGGTCTTCTTCAGGAAGAGCCATTACATATCCCAATGCTTTACCCCTGGAAATTATTGATATTTTATGTATTGGATCAGTATTTGGCAATACATAAGATAACATTGCATGACCGGATTCATGAAAAGCTATAATTCTTTTTTCTTTCTCTGAAATTACCCTGTTTTTCTTTTCCGGGCCTGCTATTACCCTCTCCACAGCTTCTTCAATTTCTAGCATTGTAATTTTTTTCTTATCTCTCCTTGCTGCTAGAAGGGACGCCTCATTAAATAAATTTGCCAGGTCCGCTCCAGTAAAACCTGGAGTTTGTTTTGCAATAGTTTGAAGGTTTATATCTTTATCTAATGGCTTATCTTTAGAATGTATTTTTAATATTCCTTCCCTGCCCTTTAAGTCAGGCCTGTCAACTACTATTTGCCTGTCAAACCTTCCAGGCCTTAATAAAGCAGGGTCTAATATGTCCGGCCTATTGGTAGCAGCAATTAATATAACTGTACTGTCTATATCAAAACCATCCATCTCTACAAGCAATTGGTTTAGGGTCTGTTCCCTTTCATCATGTCCGCCGCCTAAGCCTGCTCCCCTGTGCCTTCCAACCGCATCAATTTCATCCATAAAAATTATTGAAGGCTGGCTGGCTTTTGCCTGCGCAAACAAATCCCTAACCCTTGATGCGCCAACACCAACAAACATTTCAACAAATTCTGAACCGCTAATGCTAAAAAAAGGCACTCCTGCTTCTCCTGCAACAGCCCTGGCTAATAAGGTTTTGCCTGTCCCTGGAGGTCCATAGAGCAATACGCCTTTTGGTATTTTTGCACCAATTGCTTTAAATTTGTTGGGGTTTTCTAGAAATTCTTCTACTTCCTGCAGTTCTTCTACAGCTTCATCAACCCCTGCCACATCTTTGAAGGTAATTCTCTTTTTCTTATTTTTATTAGCAAGTCTAGCCTTGCTTTTACCAAACTGAAGGACTTTAGAACCACCACCCTGCAACTGGTTCATCATAAAAAATATTAGCCCAAACATAATAATAAAAGGTAAAGCCCCGACTAATATTTGAACCCAGATTGATTGGCCCTGGTTATCAACTTTAAAAGGCACCCCTTCTTGGAGCAGAAACTGCGAAACATCATAATTTTCTAAAAAAGAAACCGTAAAAGAAGTCCCATTTGTAAGCCTGCCTTCAATTGTATTATCCTCCCCTAAAACTGTTAAGGGCTCAGAATTATCAATATTACCTTCCTCTACGTGCTGCATGAATTCATTCATTGTATATTCTTCTACTTCATTAGAGAAAAACATTGGATTTCTAAAAATGAAAAACATCACTACTATAAGCAGTATCAGTAAAGCTATATTTCTAAAACTTCTATTTTTAAAACCTTTGTTTGGTTCTTTTTTCAAATCGAAACAACTCCTCTTTTATAATTTTAGTAACTTACCTATATGATAAGTTATCTTTTAAGATAATAGTATAATTATCACTCATTTTCAATATAACCTATAAATGGTATATTCCTATATTTTTCAGCATAATCTAAACCGTAACCTACTACAAATTTATTAGGTATATCAAAACCTTTGTACCTTATTTTGTTTTTCTTTTTCCTTGGCACATCCTTATCCAATAATGCGCAAACTTCAATCGAGCTAGGATTACGGGCCTCTAAATTTTTAATTAAATAATTTAAAGTTCTCCCTGAATCTATTATATCTTCTATTATTAATACTTTCCTGCCTTCGATATTAAATTCCAGGTCTTTTGTTATCCGCACAATGCCGGAACTAACTTTTGAATTACCATAGCTGGATACTGCCATAAAATCAAAAGTTACAGGAATTTTTATTTCCCTGCAAATATCAGCAACAAATATAAAAGAGCCCCTCAAAACTGCTATCAATATTGGATTATCGTCTTTATAATCATCAGTAATTTTTTTGCCAAGCTCTTTTATCTTGTCCTTTAACACTTTCTCGGAAATAAGGAGCTTTATCTTAGTATCATCATCTATGATATAAGAGTCATCTTTATTTTTAACTAGTTCATATTCCGCCATAATTTTTAATTATTTT
>JAGYOJ010000072.1 GCA_018399435.1 Actinomycetota bacterium
AGCATTATGGCTCTTGCTTTGAAATTTCTTGTCTTCATATCACAAAATGGACAGATTAGTTCATTTCCAATAAAACGTTCGCATATAGGACAATGTGAGTTGGCTTTGCTGCTAGAGCTCATCTTCTATTTCTCCAACTATTTTTTTGTCCCTGAATACTAGAATCCTGCTGGACAATTTTATAATTTCATTCATGTCTGAAGAGATAACTATCACAGACTTATTTTCTTTATCTGCAAGGTCAAATATTATCTGATGTATTGCTTCCTTTGCTCCCACATCTACCCCCACAGTAGGCTCATCAATAATTAAAATGTCGCAATCTGCTGCCAGCCATTTAGCCAGGCTAACTTTTTGCTGGTTCCCCCCGCTTAAATTCAGGACTTTCTGGTATAAGCTGCTAATTTTTATATCTAAGGCTTTAACCCAGTGTTTAGATATTGATAGTTCTTGTTTATCATTTATAAATTTTAAAATTTTGGAAGCAAGCTTTTGCCATAATGTAATGCAAATATTTGTCCTGATATCTTTATCTAGGATTAAGCCTTCTTCTTTCCTGTTTTCAGATATATACCCTAATTTATGCTTGTGCAGGCTTTCAAATAAATTCTTTATCCTAACTTCCTTGCCATCTATAATGATCTGTCCCTTGTCTTTGCTATCCAGCCCAACTATTAATTTCGCAGCTTCAGTTCTTCCAGCACCAACTAGCCCATAAAACCCTAAAATTTCTCCTTTTTGAAGTTTAAAGTTTATATCATAGGCTTTATTTGCCCTAAACAAATTTTTAACTTCTAAAGCTGTTTCATCTTTAATATTCAATTTACCATATGAAGTTAGTTTTAACTTCCTTCCAACCATCATCTCTATTAAGGAATCTTTTTCAACCTCTTCAAGGGGTTTTGTCCCAACTAGTTTTCCGTCCCTTAAAACACTTACCCTGTCACATATTTTAAATACTTCTTCAAGCTTGTGGGTAACATAAATAATTGTTGAACCTTTATCCTTAAAAACTTTTAATATTTTAAATAATTGCTCTATTGATGTTTCAGAAATAGAAGTTGTTGGCTCATCCAGAATTAATATCTTGGAATCCAGCGCTAGAGCCCTTGCAATTTCTATTAGCTGCTTTTGTGCAACTGTTAATTCATCTACATTTGCTGAAGGAGTAATATTTAGCCCAACTTCTTCCATATATTCCATGGCTTTTTTATTTACTTGTGGCCAGTTAATAAAGCCAAGCTTTCTATACTTTTCTAACTTGTCAAACATGACATTCTCTGCAACAGTTTTATTTGGAATAATCCTCAATTCCTGGCTAACATAACTGATGCTCATATCTATGGCGTCCCTATAGCTCTTAGGTATTATTTTATTGCCATTTATTTTCAATTCGCCAGTTTCAGGAGAATGGATGCCACAAATAACTTTAATTAAAGTGCTTTTTCCTGCACCATTTTCACCTAAAAGTGCGTGTATCTCATTTTTCTTAAACTCTATTGACACAGCATCTAATGCTTTTACACCTGGAAAACTTTTTGAAATATTTATTACTTTGAGCATAAAATTTTACTCCTCCAGCAAATAAACATATTAATCAGCTAACATTATCATTCTGCAGGCGGTGTTAAATTATCTTTAACAGCTTGCTCTGCCATTTCATGAACTGCTTTTTCCATAAGGTCTTTTGCTTCATCAATATTATCCTGTGTAACCATTACCTCTGTAACCTCTACAAGGAACTTGTTTGGTGTCCAACCCTGGATTAAATGTGAAAGCAGAACACCGCTTGTATAACCCATTCCCATGGTAGAGAAATCAAGGCAAGCGTCCATATAACCGTCAGCTATTGCTTTTTCGGCTTCTTTCCCTAATACAATGCCACATGTTTTTATATCTTTTGATTTTTCTCCCAATTCAGTCATAACATTTGCTACACCAATAGTAGGAGCTGTACCAGTTGCAACTATACCATCTATCTTTTCCAAATTACCCATTACCAGATTACCAATTTTTTCTGTTGCGATTTCATTAGTTGTACAATCACCAAGTTCCTGGAATAGTGTAACATTTGGATATTTATCAACTACCTCTTTTACTGCTTCTATTCTAGTTTGTGTATGCGGGTCTTCCATAAGTTCCATAGCGTGTACAATATTGCCTTCTTCACCCATCAGCTCAACTACTTTTTCAGTCTGGCGCATAGCATCGCCTTTTATTCTCTGGTTAATAACAAAACTTGGAACATCGCTGCCAATTTCACCTGCAATTTCTACAATATATACGCCTTCTGCCTGTAATTCTTTATATGTTTGTGGTGCGCTAGTAGCATCTACAGCAAATGTTGCAATACCCTTATAACCGTCTACTACTAATGCCTGTAAATTCTGGTTAGCATTATCCTGAGTCCATTCTGACCCAAAAACAGTTGGGAAATCTATTCCTGATTCTTCTGCAAACATATCACAACCATCTTTTAAAAGACTCCACCATTCATGAACAATAGGTGCATAATGAACTATTTTAATTTCTTCCGGATCCATTGAACCTGATGATAAAGCTTCTTCCAGGAGAGTTTTCTCTTCTGCAGGTTCTTCTGCTGCTGCTTCTTCGGCTATTGCTGCCTCTTCTGCTGGTTCCTCTTCAGCTGCACAACCATAAATTGAAAAAGCTGCAACCATTGATATAATCAATAATATCGTTCCTGCTAGTTTAAACGATTTTCTCATTTTAGATTCCTTCCTTTACAAAAATGTTAAATTGAAAAATAAATATTTTTACATATAAACCACTCCCCCTTCTTAATCCTATATTTTCAAAATTATAATTTTTAAAAGAACAAGTAAAATTTAAGAAATTTTTCCCCTTGCGGCCAGTATTCCACGCATTCTATCTATCCCAACTGCTATTAAAATCAATACGCCTAAGAAAGTTTGTTCCCAGAATGGGTCAACATGCAATAAGATTAATCCGCTTTTAATTAATAAAATTATTATGCCGCCAAGCAGTAATCCAAGAATTGATAAATCTCCCCCAGATAAGGCTGTTCCTCCTACTATTGCTATTGCAAAGGACATTATCAGCCATGAATTTCCAATAGAAGGTTGGGCTACTCCAAAACGTGAAACGTAAAGTATACCCCCAATTGCTGCTATTATCCCTGAAAAAATATGGGAAAAAAGAACAATCATATCTGTGTTTACTCCTGAAAATTCTGCTGCATCTAAATTAGAACCGGTAGCTAATATTCTTCTGCCTATAAGGGAAAATCTAAATAAAATATAAACAAAGATTAATATAACAACGGTCAACAAGAAAATATTTGGTATCCTTAAAGTAGTCCCCTGGCCAATTAATGTAAAAGATACTGGTATTTCAGTAAATGGCAATCCTTTTGTTAGGCCCATTACAAGCCCGGTAAAAATAAATAAGGTAGCCAGGGTTACAATAAAGGCATTTAATTTTGTCTTTACTATTACAATGCCATTGAAAAATCCTGCCGCAACCCCAACTGCTAAAGCTGCTATTACTGCAATTATCCCCGGCATATGTAATACTTCCATAAAATACCCAACTGTGGCAGCAGTTAAGGCTCCCATGCCCCCTATTGAGAGGTTCATACCACCTATTACAAGAACCAATGCCTGAGCTAAAGCAATAATTACCCATAACGAAACATTCTTTAATATGTTCGCAATATTAAAATAAGATAAGAAACCTCCAGAGCTAATTGCAAGTATTGCAAAAAGAATTACCGTAACTATTACAAGGCCGCTTTCTTTGTTTCCAGAGATGATTTTAGAAAAACGCTTTTTAAACATATGATTATCCTTTATCTCAATAAAATTGACATATAAATTTTATTTGATAAATTGTCCAAAATGTATGACATATATTACTAATAATACCTATATAACAAAAATAATATTAAATGTCAACAATATTGACACAATTTGTACACAATTTTGACACAATTTGTCACAATAAATATAAAAATTATTTTTTATATTCTTCTGAATGGTTCGCTCCACCCAATTCTTATTTTTCCCATTGACCTATTATAGGTTCAATGCTATTTTTTTTATGAGTTGATTATTAAGGTAAGCGAAAGTATTAGAATTAGTGATAAATTTGCAGAAATAGGTACTAGAACAATTGATAGCAGGAACAGAATAACTATAGGGGAAATAATTAGAACTTCAAAAAGAGTAAAATTATATAAAAACAAATTAGGTGAAATATTAATAAAGCCATTAATTGAAATTCCGGCCTCAGAGATGTGGCTTTTTAAAAACAATGAAGCATTAAAGAATGTAGAAAACGGATTAAAAGACATGTCTGAAAGGAAAATATCAAAAGTCGAACCTGAATCTAAATAATAAGATTAAGGGGTTTATTTTTATTTGAAATATTATTCACAAATTCTGCCTAAAAATCAGTATAATAATTTAAAACACAATAAAAATCTTCAAAAAAAAGGTTTAAAGTAGTAAAAAAACTTTAGAATTTTTATCAATAAATCCACGATACAATAGCCTTAAAACTCATGAAATCACAAGTTTAAAAGATCCAAACGGTGAAAAAAATTTTGAAGCTTATGCACAACAATCTACTCCTTCAGCTTATAGGATATTTTTGTGTTATGGCCCTAAAAAAACCAAATTACAATCATAGCAATAACTCCACACCCCTGGCTTATATTTTAAGCAGATTTAGCTGGAGATAAATTCTCCTCATATCTTTTGCTTATCAACTTATGTATCAAATATAGATAAGGCAACCCTAAATTTGTTTCTATTAAAGAATTTAGAATTAAGGGCATTATACCCATTGGCCTTATCCCTGTAATAAGGAGAATTGCTTCCCATGCAAACTGTACAAGGATTCCAATTGCTAAAATCCATAATATTTTTATCCTATCCTTCCCTTTCTTTCTGCCTTTGATGTTTTTAATAATCAATATGCTATAGCCAATAAATAAAATTAGGGCCATTATGCCATGATAGCTTGATGTACCCCTGAGTATTGAAATTTGGCTAAAATTGCTTCCAAAATTTTGGCTAAGCAATGCCACTGAAAGCCATCCTGAAATTATAAAAAGTGACCATTCAAGAGCATATCCATCCCTATCAAGCCATAACCAGATCCATACAAAATTAGTAAACCCATAGCTTATGCTAAGCCAAAGCAAAAAAGTAGCAGGATTTGCTCCTTCTACTATCCTGGTCCCTAAAGCAAGATAAAAAATGCCATAATCTACAAAATAGTATATAATTCCGCCAATAAGCCCCACAAAAATTGCCTGATACCTTTTAGTTATTAGTAATATGGCAAAAACAATAAAAAGCCAAATAATATCCAAGTAAATATAAAGGGAATTAAATACTCTTGCTGGCATTACATCCATTTTTCCTCCTTGCTTTAATAAATATTGCTATATTATATAATTACAATTTTTTAATTAAAATATCTTTTATAAAATTTCTAAAAATGTCACAAATGATTAATTGTGCAAATTTGATTATAATAATTTTTAACTAATTAATTACAGGAAGTAAAACGAACTTAAAAAATATTTTTATAATAGCCCTTATAGCTATGGCTATTATTTTTACTTTCAGTATAGGGTGCAAAACTGAAGTATTGTAAGAACCTGCAATTGAAAAAGTCGAATGATGGTGAAAATATAAGCCCTCCCCTTTCTATAACTGGTATACCTGATAATGCTAAAAGCCTTGTCCTGATAGTAGATGATCCTGATGCCCCATTTAAAACATGGGTCCATTGGACAGTATTTAATATAGGCTCTAAAACTACAGAAATATCTGAAAAAACTTTACCTGAAGGTTAGGTTGAAGGTATGACAGACTTTGGCCAGCCAGAATATGGAGGACCTTGCCCTCTCACTGAGAACCCACCGTTACTTTTTCAAATTATACGCATTAGATAACACCCTTAATCTGAATTCTTCAGCAACTGCAGTAGATATTGAAAAAGCAATGGATGGCCATATATTAGATAATTAAGAGCTTGCCGGCCTTTATAAAAGATAAATAATTTAAGAAATTACTTAAGAATTTATTATAAATCTACAGCTTTGCCCATAAACAAAATAGTTCCAGTCCTATCATCTGCTATTATAAATAAAAATGGCCTATTGACATTAAACTCTACTACTTCTTCTACAGGCATTGCAGATTCTACCATTTCTACTACTGTAGCAGCTGCAGCCTCGCTTCCCTTTTCATTGACTTCTATAACTGCTTTATGTAAAACTCTTGATATAAATAGATTAGGGTTAATGCCACTAAAATCTGCCATTTCTGTAAATGCTACCTCCATCCCCATTTTCTTTAATGAATCATTTAATTCCTTAATTCCATATTCCATTTCAAATTTAGGCATAAATATATTTACTTCCCTTCTGCTGTAAGAATCTTTAAATTCATTCCAGGCCTGGCTATCAAAGGAATCAGCTACAGAATCAACCTCTACCCCTTCATTTGGAAGTATTACATACATTGAAAACTTTTCCTGCCCATAAGGCAATTTAACTGAAGAAAAATTATCTCCGCTATAATACATAAACTCATTTTGCTGGTTCATCATTTCTACTTTGCTGGTACCTTCAATTCCATTAAAATCAGCCTCTTCAGTTAACTTTTCATCAAATTCATTGGTCCAATCACCTTTAAAATAAATAGCATTAATCAGATACATTACCACAGCTGGGCCAATATTTTGTATCATCTTTTCAATTTTTCCCTTGGTAGCATCCGATATCCATCCATTTATAGTGTCTACAGCTTTTGGATCTTCAAAATCTATATCATTAACTGTTGATCTGTAAAATTCCCTATTTCTTTCCAGAAAATCTTCTTCTATATCATAACCTTCCTTATACCATATAGAATTACCTATATTTAGCTCCACGTCCTTATCAGCATTAAGTATGCTTAGCATGAGATTGTAAAAGCCTAGATTGAGATCTTCTAATATAATGCCCTCAAATCCCAGAGTATTCGCCATAGCATCCCTTGTATCGGCTTCTGCGCCATTATAAGTCATGGCTAATGCAGTTGATATTGAATATGGTGATATAAAGATATTTTTTCCAGCATCCTCTTTAGATAGCTCCCTGAAAATATCAAAAGAGAATCCAATATTAGCTTCTATAACATCTGGATTTATATCCTCTGCAACCTCATCAGCTTCTTCAGCGCTTATTTTTTTAACCTCTAACGGTTGGTTCGCCTTCTTTTCATTAGCGCAAGAAGTTATAAATGATAAATTAAATGCCAAAAATATAATGGTTAAAAAAATTGAAATAACTTTTT
>JAGYOJ010000073.1 GCA_018399435.1 Actinomycetota bacterium
CCAGCTTCAATGGCCATATTCGACATGGTAAACCTGGAATCCATAGATAACTGCCTTATAACAGGGCCGCTAAATTCCATAGATTTATAAAGGGCTCCGTCTACACCTATCAACCCTATGGTGTATAATATTAAATCTTTCCCTGATACCCATGGCCTAAGCTTTCCTTTGTAAACAAACTTCAAGCTTTCCGGCACCATAAACCATAATTTTCCAGTTGCCATTGCAACCGCAACATCAGTGCTCCCAACTCCGGTAGAAGCTGCGCCTAATGCCCCGTAAGTGCAAGTATGTGAGTCAGCGCCTACTATAAGGTCGCCTGAAGTTACTAACCCCTTTTCCGGCAACAAAGCATGTTCTATGCCCATTTGTCCAACTTCAAAATAATTCTCAATACCAAAATCTTTAGCAAATTGCCTTACAATTTTACATTGCTCAGCAGATTTTATATCTTTATTAGGAGTAAAATGGTCTGGAACTATTACAATTCTTTTATTGTCAAAAACTTTTATTGCCCCAATTTTTTTAAATTCTGAAATAGCAAGGGGCATAGTTATATCATTTCCTAAAACTATATCGACATTTGCATTAACTAGTTCATTTTCGCTAACATATTCCCTGCCACAATGGGCTGCAATAATTTTTTGGGCTACTGTTTGTAGTTTAGATTCTCCCAATTTTCTCTCCTTTTATATCTTTTCTACAATTCTATTCATCGCATCAATATAAGCCTTAATGCTGGCTTCAATAATATCTGTTGATATCCCGCTTCCCATTACTTCTGTGCCGCCAGAACTTACTACTATGCGGACAGAACCTATAGCATCTTTTCCCTCAGAAACTGCTTCTATATTATAATCTTCTAACTTTGTGTCCAGTTTAGTTATCATATCTATGGCCTTAAAAGAAGCATCTATGGGCCCGTCTCCATAAGCAGCTGACTGCTTTAAGCCATCTTCAACTATAATTCCAACTGTAGATGTTGCCTTTATATTAGAGCCGCTTAGAACCTGGTAATAATCAAGTTTAAAATACTCCGATACGTCCCTGATTTCATTTTCAACAATAGCTTTTAAATCCTTGTCATTTATCTGGCCTTTCTTTTCAGCCAAATTTTTAAAACGTGTAAAAGCTTTTTCTATATCTTCTTTCTTTAGCTTAAAATTAAGTTCTTCAAGCCTTTTAACAAAAGCATGCCTTCCAGAATGCTTGCCTAAAACAAGTTTTGAAGATTTTACACCTATATCCTCTGGTTTTATTATTTCATAAGTAGTTCTTTCCTTTAGCATGCCATCCTGATGGATTCCTGCCTCATGCATAAATGCATTTTTGCCAACAATTGCCTTGTTTGGCGCAACCAGATAACCAGTCAAGTATTTAACTAAACTGCTAGTTCTTAATATTTCCCTTGTATTAATATCAGTATGGACTTTAAGATCTTTTTTTCTAGTGTCTATAACCATGGCAACTTCTTCCAAAGAAGCATTGCCGGCCCTTTCGCCTATGCCGTTTACCGCACACTCTACCTGGCTGGCTCCATGTTCAATAGCAACAATTGAATTGGCAACTGCTAACCCTAGATCATTGTGGCAATGTACACTAATTATTTTATCTTCTAGATTTTTAACATTGTTTTTAACATATTCAACTAATTTAGCATATTCATTAGGAATGGAATAACCAACAGTATCAGGAATATTTATTATTTTGGCGCCGCTTTCAATTGCCACCCTAAATAACTTACATAAAAAATCCCAATCGCTTCTAGTCGCGTCCATAGCTGAAAATTCTACAACATCTGTATAATTCCTTGCCATTTTGACTGCAACTCTTGCCATCTCCAAGGCCTCTTCCCTGGTCTTTTTAAACTGGTATTTAAGGTGAATATCAGAAGAAGACACAAAAGTATGGATAACAGGCCGGGAAGCATCTTTAAGAGCACTCCCAGCAGCTTCAATGTCTTTTGGAATAGCCCTGGCTAAAGCAGCAACTCCCTTGTCTTTTATTTTCTTTGATACTTCCTGCACACCTTTGAAATCACTTTCTGAAGATATGGGAAAACCAGCCTCTATTATATCTACATTTAATTTTTCTAGCTGCTCTGCTATCTCTAATTTTTCCTTTACACTTAAATGTATGCCAGGAGCCTGCTCTCCATCTCTTAAGGTAGTATCAAAAATATAAATTTTTCTAGACATATGCCATCAGCCCTATCTTACAAATTAACTATTTTAATATTTTTAAAACCAGAAATTTTTTTAAATTCTGCTAACATTTCTGGAGTTACTTCAGCGTCAAGGTTTAAACCCATTACAGCATCGCCGCTCATCTTTTTCCTTCCTACATGCATTGCTGCAATATTGACATTTAACTTGCCAAAAGCTGTCCCTATTTTCCCTATCTGCCCTGGTATATCTTCGTACCTAATAAAAGCCATATATTCTGAAGGCACCATATCTAATTCAAACTCGTCTATGCCAATAAATCTTGGCTTATTATTTTTACCAGTTATAGTTCCAGAAATAGTTAAATCATTATCTTTGCCTTTTCCTTCTAAGGTTATTAGGTTTAAATAATTGCTTGATTTCCCGCTTTTAACTTCTTCAATCTCTAGGCCATTTTCCCTGGCAATTAAATTTACATTTACTATGTTCACATCCCTAGAATACTTTTGGAGAATCTTAACCAGTATTCTTGATTTTAGTAAGCTTACATCATAATCTGCAACATTGCCGCTAAAAATTATCTTTACAGACTCAAGATTACCCTCAAAGAGCCCAGCAAATAAAGAGCCCATATAATCACAAAGCTCAAAATATGGGGAAATTGCTTCCATAACTTCTTCCCTTACCGAAGGCGCATTAACTGGAAAAGCAGGAGAACCGCCTTTTAAGAAACTGATAACTTGATCTGCTATTATGGTACCAGCCCTATTCTGGGCTTCTTTCGTTGAAGCGCCAAGATGGGGCGTACATATAACTTCATCCAAATCAAATATTGGCGAATTTGTACAAGGCTCGCTTTCATAAACATCAATAGCTGCACCGCCAATTTGTCCTTCTTTTATGGCTTCTGCAAGATCCTTTTCTAAAATTATTCCGCCTCTGGCAACATTAAGTATTATAGTGCCTTTTTTCATCTTATAAAATTCTTCTTTATTAAACATGCCAATAGTATTTTTGTTTTTAGGCAAGTGTATGGTGATAAAATTTGAAACTTTATAAAGATCTTCTAATTTGTTTGCTTTTTTTATCCCCAGTTGATTAAACCTTTCTTCTGAAACAAATGGATCAAAAGCAATAACTTTCATGCCTAAGCCTCTTGCTTTCTTTGCAACCAAACTGCCAATTTGCCCAAAACCTACTATGCCTAAAGTTTTGCCTTCAATCTCTATTCCTTTAAACTTAGATTTTTCCCATTTTCCACTCTTAAGTGAAGCATTAGCTGGGGGTATATTTCTTGCTATCGCAATAAGAAGTCCTATTGTGTGCTCTGCTACAGTTACTGAATTACTAGCTGGAGCATTGACAACTACAATCCCTTTTTTAGTTGCGGTATCCAAATCAACATTATCTACGCCAATTCCTGCTCTTCCTATTATTTCCATTTTATCTGCCTTTTCAATGATATCAGAAGTTAATTTTGTGCCACTTCTTATAACTATAGCATTATATTCTCCAATAATTTCTTTAAGCTGCTCAGGAGTTAAGCCTAGCTTAACATCTACTGTAAATTGCTTTTTAAGCATTTTAACAGTATCTTCTGTAAGCTTGTCTGTAACTATTACTTTTTTATCCATCTTAATTCTCCTATTACAAAAATTTATTCTAAATAACTGTTTTCATAAAATACTTTTTGTGCTTCTGCTACTCCTTCCCCAAAGTCAAAACCATATCCAAGATCTTTAAGGGTCATCTCTAATGCAGAAATTGCAATAATAGTATCAAAAATTCCAAACCAGCCTAAATGGCCAATTCTAAATATTTTTCCCTTTAATTTGCCTTGCCCGCCTGCAATTTGAACACCATATTTTGTACGCATCATGCTGGTTATTTTTTTGCCATCTACACCTTCAGGAACCATTACTGCCGTTACCGAACTGCTTCGTGCATCTTCATCTTTAACAAATAATTCCAGCCCTATCTTTTCAACAGCTTTCTGGGTAGTTTTTGCTAATATTGCATGCCTCCTAAAGGCATTTTCTAAACCTTCTTCAAATAACATGTCTAAAGCCTTATTCATTGCAACTATTATAGAAATCCCTGGAGTCCATGGAGTTTGTGGAGGCTTTCTTGAAGCTGCTTCCCTGGCATCTAAAAGGTTAAAATAAAATCTCGGTATATTTGACTTTTCAATCAGTTTCCAAGCTTTATCGCTTACACTTATAAATGCTGCCCCAGTTGGCGCGCTTAGGGCTTTCTGTGACCCACCTATTACTATATCTAAATTCCAGTTATCTGCCTGCAAATCTGATGCGCCTATACCGCTAATAGCATCTACAATAGATATTGCATTATAATTTTTTACAATATTTCCAAATGCTTCTGCATTATTGGTTATCCCGGTTGAAGTTTCACAAAACTGGAACATAACCCCTTTTATATCAGGATTTTTATCTAGCATTTCCTTTATATCTTCAGGATTTATTGGATTGCCCCATTCATAATCAAGGCTAATAACCTCCAAGCCAAACACTTTGCTTATTTTAGCAAACCTATCACTAAATTTACCCAAATTAGCTACTAAAACTTTATCCCCTTTTGAAAAAGCATTTGTAATAGCGGCCTCCATTCCGCCAGTGCCAGAAGAGGTTAAAATAAATAAGTCATTTTCAGTTTTCATTAATTTTTTTAATTTTTTAGTTACAGCTGAAAAAATTTCAGAAAACTCGGGCGTCCTGTGATGCATGAGTGGCCTGGCATGCTCTAATAATACATCTTCTGATATAGCTGTAGGCCCTGGTGTCATAATATATTTCTTGTTCACTTCTTCTCCTTTTAATTATTTCTTAATGATATCAATCTTTTTTATTTCCTCTGCTGCATGCAATTTTCCCCGTCCTTATAATCTCTATAATTCCATAAGTGTCTAATAAATCTGTAAAAGCTTTTATCTTGCTAGTTGTGCCTGTTATTTCTATCAATAATGATTTTTTGGCTACATCAACTATATTAGCCCTAAAAATATTAACTACTTCTAATATCTCTGCCCTGTTTTTTGCATTAGTAGAAACTTTTACTAGAACTAATTCCCTTTCAACTATATTAGATGGGTCTAGTTCTTGTATCTTTAGTACATTTATTAATTTATACAGCTGCTTTATGACCTGCTCTATGCCTTGTTTTTCCGCATTTACTAATATAGTAATCCTTGATATTTTTTTATTCTCTGTGGGCCCTACTGCTAAACTCTCTATATTAAAGCCCCTTCTGCTAAACAGGCCAGAAATTTTAGCTAATACTCCAGCCTTATTCTCAACTAATACTGATATTATATGGTTCATTTATATCACCTATTTATGGTCTAACATTTCACTTATTGGCGCTCCCGGAGCAACCATTGGATAAACATTTTCTTCCTCTTCAATCCAAAAATCTATTAGCACCGTATTATCTATTTCTAATGCTTTTTTAATGGCTCCCTCTACATCTTCTTTTTCTTTTACTCTTATACCGACACCACCATAAGCTTCAATTAATTTTACAAAATCAACACAACCTTGAATGCAAGTTTCAGAATACCTCCTATTAAAGAACAGTTCCTGCCACTGCCTAACCATGCCTAAGTATCCATTATTGAGCAACATAATTTTTACGGGCAATTTATTGCTTACAGCTGTTGCTAATTCCTGGGAAACCATCTGTATGCTTCCATCACCAGCAATATCAATAACATGCTTATCTGGCCTTCCCGCTTTAGCCCCAATAGCAGCCGGCAACCCATAGCCCATAGTCCCTAAACCGCCTGAAGATATAAAAGATCTAGGCTTGGTAAATCTATAGAATTGGGCTGCCCACATCTGGTTTTGTCCAACTTCTGTGCAAATTATTGCATCTCCCTTCGTAACTTCATATATTTTTTCCACTATGTAAGCAGGCTTTAAGTTTGGAGACTCTTTATCATATTGCAGGGGATATTTTTTCTTCAAATCCAAAAGATGCTCTACCCACTTTTCTTTTCTGGCAATACTTTTTTTATTATCCTTTTTAAAATACCTTTCAATCAAATCCTGCAATACATCTTTTGCATTCCCTACAATAGGAATTATAGTTTTCACAACTTTTCCAATCTCAGCAGGATCAATATCAATATGTACAATATCTGCATTAGGGGCAAACTCGGATAATTTACCTGTAACCCTGTCGTCAAACCTTACACCAACCCCAATAACTAAATCAGCATCAGTAAAAGCCATATTTGCATATCTTGTCCCATGCATTCCTGCCATATTCAGGGCTAATTCATTATCCTCTGGAAAGGAGCCCATTCCTAAAAGTGAAGTTATTACAGGAATCCTCGCTTTTATAGCAAATTCTGTCAACTCTTTGCTGGCATTAGATGAAATAACTCCTCCACCTGAAAAGATTACCGGCTTTTTGCTATTATATATTTTTTCTACCGCTTGCTTTATTTGTTTTTGATTGCCTTTTAAAGTAGGCTTATAGCCCGGTAAATCTATTATCCCTTTTTCATCTTCATCTATTAAGCCAGTTGAAATATCAATAGGTACATCAATAACAACCGGCCCCGGCCTTCCTGTAGAAGCGATATAGAAAGCTTCCTTTATTATCGAAGGTAAATTCTTTATATCTTTTACCAGGTAGTTATGCTTTGTTATCGGTGCAGTAATTCCGGTTACATCAGCTTCCTGGAAAGCATCAGTGCCTATTTCTTCAGTTGCAACCTGCCCAGTTATAGCTACTATGGGTACAGAATCCATATGGGCATTTGCAATGCCTGTTACTAAATTAGTTGCCCCGGGTCCAGAGGTTGAAACGCATACCCCAACCTTGCCTGTAACCCTGGCATAGCTATCTGCTGCATGGGCTGCTCCCTGCTCATGCCTAACTAATACATGTTTTATATCACTATCAAACAATGCATCATAAAATGGTATAACCTTACCTCCAGGATAGCCAAATATTACCTCTACACCCTCCTGTTTTAAACAATTTATGATCATTTGCGCCCCAGTTATTTTGCTCATAATCAACTCCCTAATTGAGTTAGTAACAACTTTATAACAGTTTAAATGATTATATCATCT
>JAGYOJ010000074.1 GCA_018399435.1 Actinomycetota bacterium
GTACCGGAGATAGTAAGCCAAATAATTGAGTCAAAGAAAAAAAAGATTATGGCAAGGCAGTAGTAGAATTTAATAAAGATCCTAATATAATATTTGAAAGAGAAGGAATTCTACCCTTGCCCCCTTATATAAAAGAAAATAATGTAAAAGAGCAGTCATATCAAACTGTTTATGCAAGAAAAAAAGGTTCTGTAGCAGCCCCTACAGCAGGCCTGCATTTTACCAATGAATTAATAAAAAAGTTAGAAGGCCAGGGGATTGTTTTTGCAAAAGTTGCTCTAGATATTGGAATAGATACATTCAGGCCGGTAAAAGAAGAAAATATTGAGGACCATAAGATGCATAGTGAATATTTTTCTGTAGAAAAAGAAGAAATAAAGAAAATAAGGGAAGCAAAGACCAAAGGGGGAAGGATTATTGCTGTTGGGACTACGGTTACCAGGGTTCTTGAAACATTAATGAAAAAAAATAATAGTTTAAAACCTTGTGGCGGCAGCACAAACCTTTATATCTATCCCGGATTTAAATTCAGGATAGTTGAAGGCATGATTACAAACTTTCATTTGCCAAAATCAACTTTAATTATTATGGTTAGCGCTTTTGCTGGGACAGAGAATATATTAAAATCATATGAAGTAGCAAAAAAGAACAATTACAGGTTCTTTAGTTTCGGGGACTGTATGTTTATTCATTAAATATGGGTTTTTTTAAAATATTAAAAAAAGATAAAAATACTAATGCCAGGCTAGGCTTAATTAAGGCAGACAAGGTTAGCATTGACACTCCAGTTTTCATGCCTGTTGGGACAAAGGCTACTGTTAAGGCAATGACAGTTGACCAACTTTACGAAATGGGTTGTAAGATAATATTAGGCAATCTTTACCACTTGTATTTACAGCCAGGAATAGATGTTATAAAAAAAGCAGGCGGAATACATAATTTTATGAATTGGAAAAATAATATATTGACAGACAGTGGCGGATTCCAGGTTTTTAGCTTAGGGGATATTAGGGTGGTTAAAGAAGACGGCGTGGAGTTTAAATCTATTATTGATGGATCATACCATTTTTTTACCCCTGAAAATGTAGTTAAAATGCAAGCACAGATAGGTTCAGATATAATGATGGCCCTGGATGAATGCATCCCGTATACAGAGGATATCAATAGAACTAGAAAAGCAGCTAAAAGGACCTTGGACTGGGCAGATAAATCATTAAAAATAAAGAAAAAATTAAACACTAGCTCTAAATTATTTGGGATAGTGCAGGGGGGTTTTAATAAGGGAGCAAGAAAATTTTGTGCAGAGTCAATTTCAGCTATGGATTTTGACGGCATTGCTATAGGCGGTTTAAGCGTAGGTGAAAATAGGAATATAACTATGGAGATCCTAGAGCATACGGTTAATTTTTTAGACAAAACAAAACCCTTGTATTTTATGGGTTTAGGTGACCCGGTAGGATTGCTGGATGCAATAGCTAATGGAGTGGACATGTTTGACTGCGTTCTTCCTACCAGAATTTCTAGAAATGGCAGCGCTTTTACCGGTGAAGGCAAAATTAATATAAAAAACAGCAGGTTTAAATTTGATTTTAATCCTTTAGATTTAAACTGTAATTGTTATACTTGTAAAAATTATTCAAGAGCTTATTTAAGGCATTTATATAAAAGTAAAGAAATATTGTCCAGCATGTTATTAAGCATACATAATATTTATTTTTTATTTAATCTGATAAATAAAGCAAAAAATAGCATAAAAAATGGCAAATTTAGAGAATTTTTAAGCGTTTTTAAAAATAATTACAAAAAATCTTAAAAAAATAATTTATATGTTTGCAAATTTTTCAAAAATGTTAATAATAGTAATGTTTACTAAAATAAAAAAAATGATTTGAGGGGTGTATATGAAAGTTTCAAAAAAACTTATTGCAATATTGCTAATATCAATATTTGTAATTACAATTGGAGCATTAAGCATAGGGTGTTTTCCTATGCAGCAACCTACTACCGAAGAAGGGGCTACCGAAGCAGCTGAAGGCGAAGAAGAAGCAGGGTTTTTAGCACAATATGGTACCTATATTTGGCTGGCAGTTTTAGTGGTAGCTTTTTATTTCTTACTGATTAGGCCGCAAAGGCAAAGAAGCAAAAAATCTCAAGAATTAAAAAGCAGCTTAAAAAGAGGGGATGAAGTAATTACTATTGGTGGTTTTTATGGAAGAATTAAAGATGTAAGGGAAGATTCTCTAATCATTACCTTATCTAGCGGCGTAGATGTAAAAGTAACTAAAGAAGCAGTATCAAAGAAAGCTAGTTCTACATAAATATGCGAAATAAGAAGATCCATATTACTATAGTAATAATATTGGTAGCTATTATAGGAGTAAGCCTTTATTATGCATATCCTTTTGAATCTTCTATTAAACTGGGATTAGACCTGCGGGGCGGAACGCAAATTGTTTTAAAGCCTACCGAAATAGAGCAGGGAAAGGTTACCGAGGAATCATTAGATATAGCAATGCTTATAATAAGGGATAGAATTGACCGGCTTGGCATATCAGAGCCTCTGGTTACCAGGGATTATTCTAATAATATAGTAATACAGTTGCCTGGCGTAAAAGACCCTGACAGGGCTTTAGAAGTTATTGGAAAAACTGCCCAGCTGGAATTTAGGGTTTTAGAAGGAACATTTTTTTCAAATCAAGGGCCTGTAAGTTTTAATGCTGATGAAGGCACTTTCTCCGTTGAACCTGGAGAGCAAGAAATATTATTATATAATATGGGATCTGGCGCAGCTATAGGAAAAGTTTCTAAAGAAGAAAATGGTACTCTAAAATTAATTAAACCTGAAACCGGAGAAGTAATTGGGGAATTCTTGTCTGAAGAAGGCAGCGGCAAACTTTCTTTAATAGAAAAAGATACAGAAGATATTATAGGTGAAGTAATTAATGATTCTGAAGCCGGTCAGGCTTCACTTCTTGGACCTGTTCTCTTAACTGGCGATAAATTAGCAGATGCAAATGCTGGCTATGACCCCAATGGCCAGATTGTAGTCACCATGGCTTTTAAGCCTGAAGGCCAGGAAAGATTTGCGGAAATAACTGAAAATAATATGGGTGAACAATTAGCCATAGTATTGGATGGCGAAATAAAATCTGCGCCCGTAATAAGGACAGCTATTGAAGGGGATGCAGTAATAGAAGGCATTTCAAGTTTAGACGAGGCTAAAAATATAGCGCTTGTGCTTCAAACAGGGGCATTGCCTATAAATCTGGAAAGCGAAGAGCACAGGACTGTTGGCCCAACATTGGGTAGGGATGCACTAAATAAAGGCTTATATGCTGGCATATTTGGATTTTTGTTAATAATCATTTTTATGGCTTCCTACTATAGGGGCCTTGGCCTCATATCTATTATTAACTTAATAATTTATATCATTATTTTCTGGGGCGTAATAGCTGGAATTGGAGCTGCCCTAACCTTGCCGGGAATAGCAGGTATTATACTAACTATTGGCATGGCAGTAGATGCTAATGTGATAATTTTTGAAAGAATTAAAGAAGAAATAATAAAAGGAAAATCTGCAAGAATGTCCATAAGCCAAGGTTTTAGGCATGGGTTGAGGACTATAATAGATGCTAATGTAACCACATTAATAACGGCAGCTGCTTTATACAGGTTTGGCACTGGGCCGATCAGGGGTTTTGCAGTTACCTTAAGTTTAGGTGTAATTATAAGCATGTTAACCAGTTTAGTTTTTAGCAGATCTATTATTTATCTTTTAGCAGGCTTTAAAAAAGTTGCAAATCCTAAATTTTTAGGGGTATGGGTTAGAAAGAAGGAGAGTAGCTCTTGATACCTAAAGACACAAATATAGATTTTATAGGAAAAAGGAAAATTTGGTTTATAATTTCTGCAGCATTAATTCTTATTGGGGTTATAGGCTTTATAGTCCAGGGCGGGTTTAACCTTGGAATAGATTTTCTTGGCGGCTCGCTTATGGAAGTGCAATTTGAAAGGGAAGCAGGAGTTGGAGAAATAAGGGAGGTAATGGAAGATTTAGGGTTTGAGGGTTCAATAATTCAAGGAACTGAATCTAAAGACAAATTTATAATAAGGACTACCACCAGGGATATTGATACAAAAAATAGAATTTTAGATGCCCTAGATGAAGAAATTGGGGTTGACGGGCCTCCGCTACAGGATAGGAATGTATTGCCAGGTTTTGGAAAGTTAATAACAAGATATGCATTAATAGCCATCGGGATAAGCATATTAGGCATTTTAATCTATGTTTGGATAAGATTTGAATTTAGATTTGGGGCTACTGCAATTGCAACATTAGCCCATGATGTTTTAATTACCCTTGGGGTTTATGCTATTTTAAATAGGGAGATTAATACCTCCACTATTGCTGCAATACTTACCATAATTGGCTATTCTTTAAATGATACTATTGTTGTTTTTGATAGGATTAGGGAAAATAGTTCTAAAGCTAATAAAATTGGTTATGCAAATATTATTAATGAATCAATCAACAAGACCCTTTCCAGGTCTATAAATACTTCATTAACTACACTGTTCCCTGTCATAATTTTATTGGTTATTGGAAGCGTTGCCCTACAGGATTTTGCATTAGCTTTAACTGTGGGAATAATATCTGGAACTTATTCTTCAATATTTTTTGCAAGCCCTATATTAGTCTCATGGAATAATAGATTTCCAAGGCATAAAAAATAATTATGGAAAGTTTTTTCCATAGATGGAAACCTAGAAACAAAACAGAGCAAAACATAAATTTTTCTTCACGCCATAGCTTAATACTACAAAAAATTCTTGCAAGCAGGGGTCTAATAGAAAAAAAAGATGTTGAATTATTTTTAAACCCTTCTATAAAATATTTACATGATCCATTTCTTTTGCCTAATATGGATGCTGCTGTTAAAAGGTTGATAAAAGGGATAATTGGCAAGGAAAAAATATTAATATTTGGGGATTATGACGCTGACGGGGTAATAAGCTCCATTATAATATATAATTTTTTAAATGACCTTAATTTAGATCCTGAAGTTTACATACCAAGCAGATTTGAAGAAGGTTATGATATCTCCCTTGATTTTGTTAAAAAAATAGAAAATGATAAACATGATCTAATAATATGTGTTGATTGCGGAACTAATAGCTTAGAAGTACAGGATTACAAAAAGAAAAATAAATATTTACCGGATTTTATTATATGCGACCACCACGAGCCGGCTGAAGGCTTAGAAAAATATAAACAAGATAAATATATAATTGTTAACCCAAAATTAAGCCATTCAAAATATCCATTCAGGGATTTAAGCGGGGGAGGAGTTACTTTTAAATTAATCATTGCTGCCTTAAGAAAGGCAAGCAAGGATATAAAAAAGAAATTTAACAAAAGTTATTTAAATCAATTACTTGATTTAGTTGCAATATCAACGATAGCTGATGTTATGCCGTTATTAGATGAGAATAGGATAATTGTTAAAAACGGCTTAAGGCTGATGAAAAAAACTAAAAATAAGGGTTTAAAAAAAATAATAGAAAATGTATTGGGTAAGGGAAAAGAAATAAATGCATATGATGTTGGCTTTATTATTGCCCCCAGGCTTAATTCAGCAGGAAGGATAGATAATGCTTCTAGCAGTATAGAGCTATTGAAAAATGGATGTACGGATATAGATGAGAAGATTTGCAAGCTGAATGGTTTTAACCAGCAAAGAAAAAAAATACAGCAAGATATTTTTGAAGAAATTAAAAGAAATGTAGATTTAGAAAAAATTATTGATAATAATAAAATCTATATAGGAAAATCAAAAAATTGGAATGAAGGTGTGCTGGGCATAGTAGCTTCAAAGATTGTAAAAGAATATAATATTCCTGCTATATTGTTTAAAGAAAAAGAAAATAGTTTAAAGGGTTCAGGAAGAAGCATTAGAAATTTTAATATGTATAAAAATCTAACATTGGTTGATGAGTATTTTTTAAAGTACGGGGGGCATGAATTAGCATGTGGAATAACCATGGAAAAAGAAAAATACGATAGTTTTAAAGAAAAACTCATAGAAATTGCTAGAAAAAATATTAGCAATGAGGATATAAAAAAGAAGTTGTATTATGATATTGAAATAAATTTTGGCCAAATTAACAATAAATTATTAAAAGAAATAAAATTATTAGAACCTTTTGGTACTGGAAATCCAAAACCTGTATTTTTAACCAAAAATTGTTTTATTAAAGATATTCGTATTTTAAAAAATGGAAGACATATTAAATTTGTGCTAGAAAATGAAGATAAAAGGCATGATGCAATAATGTTTGAAGTAGATAAAGAAATTAAAAATATTATATATAAGGGCAACGACATTAGCATATTATATTATATTCAAGAAAATGAGTGGATGGGAAACAAAAGTATTCAGCTGGTAATAATTGACTTATTTTAGGTTATTAAAAAAATGTTCTATAATATAATCCAATAAAATTTTTATTAGTTAAAATGAGCAAGACAAGAGAAAAACAAAAAATTAATAATAAAGAAAGCTTGGAGACGGATGCTATCTTTGATAAGTTATCCAAGAAGGTAGCCTCCTATATTCCAAAATTAGATAAAAAATTATTAAAAAAGGCTTATGATTTTGGAAAAAAATACCATATGGGCCAATACAGAAAATCAGGCGAGCCTTTCATAGTACATCCATTGGAAGTTGCCAGCATCCTGGCTAATTTAGAAATGGACCAAGTATCGATAATTTCTGCATTGCTGCATGACTTGGTAGAAGACACTGAATTCAGCATTGAAAAAATAAAGAAAGAATTTGGGCCAAAGATTGCAAATATTATAAATGGTGTAACCAAATTAGATAAGATTGTTTTCCACAGCAAAGAAGAAAGGCAAGTTGAAAATCTTCGGAAAATGATTATTGCCATGTCTGAAGACGTAAGGATAATTTTGGTTAAATTAGCTGACAGGCTTCACAATATGAGGACATTGTCTTCTTTAAGAAAAGAAAAAAGGCAAAAAAAATCTACAGAAACTATAGAGATCTATGCACCTATTGCACATAGGTTAGGAATTTTTCAAGTTAAATCAGAACTGGAAGATTTAAGTTTTAAATATTTATACCCTAAACAGTTTAAGCTCATTAATGAAATGACTAAGAAAAAAATTTCTGAAAGAAAATCATTAATAAATGACGGTATTAAAATAGTTGATAAAAAATTAAATTTAGATATTCTTACT
>JAGYOJ010000075.1 GCA_018399435.1 Actinomycetota bacterium
AATATTTACTTTCAATTTCTCTTCCAACCATCATTTTTACGATCATATTATAATCAATCTCATCAATTTTTTTTGTATCAATTAATTGACCATCCCTTATTACTGTAACTGTATCTGCAATTTCAAAAACTTCTTCTAATCTATGTGATATATAAATTACAGATCTATTTTGTTCCTTTAACTTTTTTATTATTTCAAATAATTTTTCAGTTTCCCGTATAGTTAATGAGGCAGTAGGTTCATCCATAATTATAACTTTACTTTCATAAGCAAGGGCCTTTGCAATTTCTACTACCTGCATTTGGGCGACACTCAATAGTGATACTGGCGTTTTGGGATTTATTTCTGAATCTAATAAATCTAGGTATTCTTTAGATTTTGAATATATATCATTTTCATCTATATATTTTAATAAAGTTTTACTTTTTTCATTTCCTAAAAAAATATTGTCTGCTACAGTTAAATTAGGACAAAGATTTAATTCTTGGTAAATAGTACTTATGCCAAGATCCTGCGCTTGTTTTGGGCTTAAAATTTTTATTTCTTTGTCTTTGTATATAATTTCCCCTGAATCCTGGGTATATACGCCAGAAAGTATTTTTATTAGAGTTGATTTTCCAGCGCCGTTTTCCCCAACCAATGCATGAACTTCACCAGTATCTACTTCAAATGTAACTTGGTCAAGGGCTTTTACGCCTGGAAAAGACTTGGATATATTATTCATTACAAAAATTTTTTCTTTACCCATTGTATCCCTCTCTAAATTTATTAATACTTGCCAAATTCATATGCTGCCTCCAACATTGCAATTACATTTTCTGGTGGTACGTCTGCTAATACATTGTGAATCTGGTTAAAAACATAACCTCCACCTTCTCCAAAAATTGCTATTCTTCTTTTGACATCTTCTTTTACCTCTTTTGGGGATTTAAATGGTAGAACATCTCTAGTATTGCATCCACCACCCCAAAATGTTACATCTTTCCCAAATTCCTTCTTTAGCTTTTCTGGTTCCATATTTGCTGCTGTTGTCTGAACAGGGTTTAAAATATCAACTCCAGCTTCAATTAAATGTGGGATATATTCATAAATAGACCCACATGAATGCAGGAATACTTTACAATCACTATTTTCATGAACAAAATCCCACATTTTCTTATATTTAGGTTTAAACATTTTCTCAAATATATCAGGAGCCATCCATCCGCCCTGGGATGATCCCAGATCATCTCCACCGAATACTAATATATCCACATATTTACCGACTCCTTTAATAACTTTATCTAATAACTTCATGTATCTTTCCATCAATTTAGCATGTAACCTTTCTACACCTTTTGGGTCTTTATAAATATCACAGAGGAAATTTTCAAATTTTCTTATAAATGTCCCCTTTTCAAAAAGATTACATCCTACCATAAGTAGTAATGCATAATCTGTTGTCTCATAAAGTTTTTTAATATTTTTAATAAATACTTTATATTGCCTATCATCAAAGATGTCTAAACTCCACTCCGGATCTGGGATAGACCAAACTTCATTATTTAAGTCTTTAATTTTGATATTTTCCGGAATTTCTTCCAAATTTCCATAAGGCCAGAAATCCTGGTCTACATACAAAGAAGATTTTGGCTTTTTGCCCAGAGTTTGTCCTTTTTCATTCTTCAAATATACTGTTTCATTGTCCCCAACTTCTATATTTAAATATTTAGGAATCAAACATTTTGAACCATCGTTTAAAGTCCATTTTCTCCAATCATCTTCTTCTAAAAATGCTTGTGCACAATCAATTGCATCGATGTGGAACATATCTCTTATTTCTTTCTCAGGAAGTGCAAGCTGCTGTATAAAATCATACATTTTCGCTAATCTGCTATTAATATTAAGCTTTCCCCTCAATTTATTATATGCTATTGTAGCTATCCCACTAGAGCGCATCCCCCCTAGATCAATTGGCACCCTGTCAGCTTCCTGATGGTTAATTGCTTTTTTTATTCTTTCTCTAGAGTTCATGATTACCTCTTTTTTGTTATTTATTGTAATATTTCATTGCCCTAAAAATCTCATAGCAGGCTCCGATTGGATGATAATCAGATTTCCCAGGTGGTGATTTTTTATTGCTTAAAGGCTTTTTATCTATGCTTAATACTCTATACCAGCCACCATGTTTTTTATCAAAAAAGTATTTGACAGAATAATCCCAGCATCCAAGGTATTTTTCCCAATATTTTTTCTTGCCTGTTCTAAGAGCTAAAATAGCAGAAGCTGCTGCTGTTTCTGCCAAAACCCAATAATACCTCTCTTCATCAAGAATATTGCCTTCCAAATCAAATGTGTAATTAAGACCACCATTTTTTTCATCCCAGGCAAATCTTATAGCATAATCATATAGTTTTTCTGCTACCTCTAGCAACCAGCCTACCGGTTTATACCTTTCAATAATTAATAGCAATTTAGCCCATTCGGTAAAATGGCCAGGAAGAAATCCATAAGGTCTATAAAGATTTTTTGGGTCATCCTTATTATAGTCCCAGTCAATTTCCCAATCTTTATTATAATGCTCCCATATCATCCCATTTGTTTTATTCGCAAGCTCTACCGTTATCTTGTGAGCTAAATCATATGCCCTATTTAGATATCTTTCATCCTTAGTAGCTTCAAATGCTGCTATCATAGCTTCTGTCATATGCATATTACTATTCTGCCCCCTGTAAGAGCTCACTTCAGAAAAATCATTTGAACATTCATCAACATAAAGACTATGTTCTGGTTCCCATAATTTTTCTTCCAAAAAATCATATATTCTTCCAATTAGCGGAAAGGCTTCTTTAATGCCGGCTTTATAAGCATTACTTACGGCGCAAAGGCAAAACGCTTGCCCATAAGTCATTTTTTTATTAATTAAAGGTTTATTTTTTTCTGCAAGCTGGTGGTATCCATCATTTATTTCATCTCTATGAATTATTTCTAAGAACTCTAAGCCATGTCTGATATAATCATTGTAATCTTTAGATTTATTTAATAATTTTCCAAAACTAAAATTAATAATAAATCTAGTAGTAGAGATAAGGTCTTTTATTTCTTTATCATAAACACTGCCATCATCTAAGTAAGCACAATAAAATCCGCCAAATTCTTCATCTTTTACATGAGGTTTATAAAATTCTATCAAGCTAAGGGCATGTTCCTTAATAAAACCAGGATCTTTAAAATTTCTCATCTATTTCCCCTTTCAAAAATATAGCTTTCAATAATAAATCTATCTCAACTTATTATTACTTTAATTTTTAGAAATTAATTTATTCCTATCCCGTGGTTTGCTGCAAGACTCCCTTATAATAAAGGAAGTTTCTAATATTATCTTTTTGCTTTTCTTTCTTCTCTCATTTTTTAGCATTTCAATAAGCCTCTTAGTGGCAGCCACCCCCGACCTATATTTTGGATAATGCACAGTAGTAAGAGGTACTTTAAGCAATTCTGTTATATCTATGTCATCATAACCCACAACAGATATATCTTCTGGAATTTTTAACCCTAATTCATTTATAGCCTTTACTGAACCTATGGTTGCATAATCATTGTTGCCTACAATTGCTGTTATATCTTTATGGTTTTTTAATAAATTTAATGTTACCCCGTAAGCAGTTTTTTTATCTAAAGCACTTTCAGTAATAAAATAATCCCTTATTTCTAAATCATTTTTTTCCATTACATCTTTGTAGGCAATAAGCCTTTCATTAGAAGAATAAACATCAGGGCCTTTTAGGAAAGCAATATTTTTATGTCCAAGTTTTATAAGGTAATTGACAACTTCTTTACCCGCTTTATAATCATCTGCTATTACATAATTTATGCCTGACATATCTAATTTGCATGTTAAAATTACAAATGGTTTCCCTGTCTTTTTTAGACTTTTTACAAAATTATCTTCCAAATCTAGAGTAGCAATTAGTAACCCATCTACTCCTCTCTCTATTAACATTCTTAAATATTTTTCACCAATTAATGTATCGAATTTTGACTCACAAACAATAACGCTGTAATTATTTTTTTCAGCTGTACCAATTACACCTCTTGAGAGTCTTGAGTAAAAAGGGTTTTCAAGATTTGGTATAATTAAACCTAATGTATCTGTTTTTTTAAGAACTAAACTTCTTGCTGCAATATTGGGAATATAATTATTTTCTCTAATAATTTTTAATATTTTTTCCCTAGTGCTCTTTTTAACATATTCATGATTGTTAATAACGCGGGAAACTGTCTTTGGTGAAAATCCTGCAACTTTAGCAATATCTTTTAAAGTCGTTCTTTTCATAATTACAAAAGATCCATAATTATAAAATAAATTTATGTCAACGCTGTCTGACAACGCAATCAATATACCAGAATTTATATAGATAGTCAAATATTTTAATATATTTATCATTAATATTACCGCTTCCAATTTTCCAATTAGATTTTTTTATTAATAGCTCCAATAATTTTAATTCCCGGCTTTTATGTAGAATTGAATTTTTTTCCAATAATTATATAAAAAAGAGAGAAACTTTTTTATACTCTTTACATATAATATTAGAAGCCCACCTTGAGGAAAATAAGCTATCAATAGTAATTTTGCTGTGATAGCCTTATACATAGTAATTGTTTTAGGCATAGTCCTTCCTTTGCTGACAGATGTAGTAAATCAACTCCCGTAAAAGAAAAAATCGGAATAGCCGAAAAGAAACCGAAGTATTGAAGAAGAAAAAGAAAAAAAGTTTTAGAAGATATTGATCAAGAGACATAGAAAAAAATATTTGAAGAGGAACATATGAAAAAGAGGTATGCTAGAGAAGGAGTAGGGAATACTCCTTATACCATAAAATTACAAATACATTACGACCCAATATATTCACCTGCTGATGGAATTTGTTAATACAAGATATAAGAATATAGTTACTGGTACCCCAATACCACTTCCCAAAAGGTGATAATTTTAATGCTTTTGCTCCGGGGAAATACCAAATAAACTTAGTAGCCTAACTGAAACCTATACCCTTATAGCTACTGCTACAAATTCTGAAGCTGCTGCAACAGATAGGATAATAATATCCCCCACATTACCGATATAGTTCCTCTGATGAAGAAATATATTCTAGTGAGTTTATTAAACATGAGTATAGGATTACAGCACTAGCATATAACCCTTGTGGAGATAGCTTAACCTATGATTGGAGTATTGGGGGCATTTTAATTAATAGCAACGGTAATCCCACAAAGTTAACCACCCCAATAACTGAAGGCCATTGTAGTTTAACTGTAACTGTAAATGATAGGAGGAACTGGACTTATATATTTACCAAAGATGCTTATGTTAAAAGACCAAGAATTGAAGGCACTATAGTATGACCTACAGAAATACATCCGCCAGATATTGTGTGTATTGTATATCCTGCAGAGTAAATGAAAGAGAACTTATCATAGGAGATTCAATCAGTGCAACTGATGTTCAAGGATTTTTTGCTTTTAGCCTTAATCATTTTAAAGATATGGAAATAACAGATGAAGGATTATATAAAAATACTTACCTTTAAAGGAGGAATTTTAATAGGTATCATAAATTATATGCTTTTAGCCCAGACGATTATTCAAGCAGCTTCTTGACCGGCTTTTATTTCTCAAATACTCTAAACCCTATGAGATTGTTGAATGAGAAACACAAGCAAGTATGGCATAGGAAAAAATGGACACAAGAAAAAATTACTATTTATAATAGCATACACAGAACTTATGCCATACGTGGACAGTACTATAGATGAAAGGCAATAATCTAAAGAGTCTATTACTTTAACTGTTTGGGCAAGGTAAAACTTTAAGCAAATATAATTTACGCAAAATTGCCACTGGATTAGTGGAGTATTATATAAAATAATTGGCAAGGTTTTTAGGATTAATTTAAAGTTTTATTTTCTAATATTTTTATAATCCCAGAACGTATTGCTAGATTTTTAAACCTGCAACATTGGCAATAAGAACTATAATAACTTATATTGTTAATTTTACCTTTTAAAAAATATTTTTAAGTAATACTAGTGAAATGGCATGAAAGGGAAGATTTCCTTGATTTATGCTTCTTAGTTTTAGTAATTGTATTTATATCCTATTTGTTAAATGTATTTTATTGCAATTAACCAAACTTATAAATAAACTAATTTTAGATTGATTATACTCTTATACCAATACAGTATCAATTCTAAACCTAGAACTTTACGGTTATTTATTTTTAACCAATTACTTTTTCAATTTTTCCATGTATTAAAATTTATTCAGCAAATACAAGAATATATCCGTTGCAGTCCTTAATATAAAATTCTTTTCTTCCCCAGGGGGTGTCATGGAGCTCTTTAAGCACTTCTACATCATAGCTAAACCAATCATAAAGCTCTTTAATATTTTCAGTTTCGATATAAATTATTGCAGTGCCTCCAATTTCTTTATCTTTTAATTCTGGTAATTTTTCAGAAAGGCTTCTTTTTGATTGGAACATAATTACTTCACTCCCGCATCTCATCATGGCCCAATCCAATTCCCCTTCCTTTGGATCTGTCATAATAAGCTGGAAACAGTTAATTTTATCCTTATAAAATTTAACTGTCTTTGCTACATCTTCAACCATTAAATTCGCAATTATTTTTTTTAACATTTTTTTATTTCCCCCGCCTTTTTTCTTATATTTTTTCTTTGTGTTATTTAAATTTTTTAATTCCATTTGCCAACAATGCCGTAACTTATTTTTCGCTAAATTATTAACCAAATACATATTTCTAGCTTTTAAGCATTGGGTGTATTGATGAAAAATTATTAAATATGTTTTGGTTTGCATCCAGGTATTTATAATGAAACTATCTTTCACATTTTAATATTACTTCGAAATTTTTATGGGTCTTGCTAACAATTTCTAATGCTGAAGTCAGTTTTGAAGCTGCCTCCATGAAAATATTCAATTTTTCATTTTCTTCAAGGAAGGCTAAATCTTTACCCTCATATATTTTCGTTTGGCATACAACTTTAGTTTTTGGGTTAAATTCTTTATCATAAACACATTCTATAAATTTGGTATCATCATTTGTTTCTATGTAATTACAAGGAGCATCAATGGTTACTTTTATTCTATCTTTTTTGCCACAATGGGCAATTTCTTCAATCATGAAAGTAGTTATATTGCCTCCAGGGTGGGTAGTTATAAATGCTACTGGATATTTTGTGTTACCTC
>JAGYOJ010000076.1 GCA_018399435.1 Actinomycetota bacterium
GAAAAAAATAATTTAAAAATTGAAAGATTGCACCAAACCCCTGATGCAGGCATTTACAGGAAAAAAATAAAGGGCCTGGGAAAATATAATTGGAATATTGTTTATAAATATAGCGACTTATTTATAAGCTGCAGCAAAAATTTGCTTGTTGTAATTATCCAGAGCTTAAAAGAATTCTACAGTATCATAGAAGAAGTTATTGAAAAATACCCGGTTTTTGAAAAAAGCTTAATGCCAATCGCCCAAGAAGAAGTTTTTTCTGAAATAATAAATGAAATGATACAAAAAACTAAAAAATTTAATGTAGGTCCGATGGCTTCCGTAGCTGGGGCCCTCTGTGACTATATAGGAAGGGATTTATCTAATAAATGCAAAACTTTACTTATCGAAAATGGAGGGGATATTTTTATAAAAACAAATAGGGACATAACTGTTGGAATCTATATAGAGAATAAAAAGTATAGCGATAAAATAAATTTGAAATTAAGGGGCTCCCAAGCCCCTTATGGGCTATGTTCTTCTTCTGGCATATTCGGCCATTCCCTGAGCCTGGGCAAAAGTGACCTGGTTACAGTAATAGGCAAAACTGCCATAGATGCTGATGCAGCTGCTACTAGTATAGGCAATCATATTGGAAAAGAAACAGATATAAGCAAAGCAATCAATATGTTTAAGGGTAAACCCGGCCTTTTAGGAATCCTTATAGTAAAAGGCAATAAAATAGGCGCTTGGGGAAATATTGAATTAACCAGCTAAAAAATTAATAATTATTATTTGTGTCTTTAGAAGAGTTTTTACTGCCAACAGTTTCTTTTTGGAAAACCTCTTTTTTATCAGATATTATGCTTTCACCTTTAAATATTCCGCCTTTAGAAACTGTAAGCATTGCATCTTTTTGGGTAAGATTGCCATTAAATTTCCCTGTAGCAGTAATTATAACTTCTCCTGAAGCTACCATTTCACCAATAAATTCTCCTGCAACTGTCGCATCATTGGTTTTTACGTCTGCTTCAACTTTTCCTTCTTTTCCAATAACTAATTCTTTCCCTATAGCAATTGATCCTTTTAAATTGCCGTCAATCCTTGCAGATCCAGGGCAATGTATTTGTCCTTCAACTTTTACTCCTTCTGCAATTACTGTCATTGTTTTACTCGCTTTGGCATTATTTTTCTTTGAGAACACAAAATACTCCTTAAATTAATTTTTATAAAAAGGCATTATAACATTTTTTAATAAATTATACCTCTCAACAACATATTATTATCTACAAAAATATAGTAATATGTTATTAAAAAAATTCTAGGGGAAAATTATGAAGATATCAAAAATTGTAATCATAATTCCAATAACCATTTTAATATCCATGCTGGTTTTTGGCTGTGCTTTAGCCAAAGATTTTAGCCAGTCAATAGATGAAGAGATTGCAAAAGAACCAGTTGAAGAAAAAAAAGAAGAAATTCAAGAAGAAAAAAACAAAGTTGAAGAGGAAATCATAAAAGTCAAATTATTTATGGATGATATGATTCCATTAGATTATAAGGAAATGGCATTAGATTCAGCAAAAAATATTTTTGATGAAGTTTCACTGGCAACAGAAAAAAGCCAGGCAGATATTGTAATTAGCCTGGATAAGCAAAACCAAGATATGCCTTTCTCCTTATTTTTTGTTCCTGTCACCAGTTTTTATAGCTTAGCTGAAAATATTAATTGGGATGATTTTATTGCTTACTGGAATGGCCAGGAGGGGCATGATTTAAATTTATTTGTAGATGAAAGTATCAGGGCATCTCTAGAAACGGTATTAGGGGAATGTAAAATAAACAATGTTGAAGTAAAAAAACAAGATATCCCAGGGATATTAGAAGAAGAAAATAATTTTTCAATTATTCCATTTGATAAGTTAAGCAAAAATTATAAAGTTTTAAGTATTGGCGGCAATTCAATATTTAGCAAGAACCTAAATGAAGGCGATTATCCACTGATTGCAGGGTTAAATATTTCTGGAGAAAATGAACTGGCAAGCAAATTAAAGCAAGCCCTTAAAGGCTTGCCTTTTTCTAACAGGGACGAGTCTAAATTATTGACTATTAATATGACAGGAGTAACTGCTCTTGTCAGGGGCACAGCTAATAGGATGGATAGGCATGGAGTGCTTTACCCTGGAGAAAAAATTGTAGATATATTAAAGGATGCTGATATCACCCACATTAGTAATGAAATACCTTTTGTCGAGGGTTGTGTAGGGGCAAGGGATTCCGACCTTGTATTCTGCAGCAAGCCTGAGTATATAGAGCTTTTAAGATATGTAGGCACGGATGTAGTGGAATTAACTGGAAACCATATGAATGATTATGGCCCGGATGAGATGAATAACACATTAGATATGTATGACAAAGAAGGCTGGCCATATTTTGGCGGCGGGAGGAATTTAGATGATTCATATAAGCCTGCTATTTTTGAAATAGGACCGAACAAAATTGCCTTTCTTGGTTTTAATTTTTTCGGGCCAGCTTATGATTGGGCGACAGAAGATCGCCCAGGTTCAGCGCCCCCAAACTTTGAAGACTTTGAAAAAATTATTTCCGAATATGATAAAAATGGATACAATGTAATATTTACATTTCAATATGTAGAAACTTATAATTATTACCCTACAGAACAGCAGGTAATAGATTTTAGAAGAATGAGGGATGCAGGTGCTGCAATCATAAGCGGCAGCCAATCACATCATCCAATGGGGGTTGAATTAAGCGAGAATGGTTTTATAAATTATGGCTTAGGCAACTTATTTTTTGATCAAATGAGGAGTTTGGGCATGAGACAGGGTATAATAGCAAAACACGTTTTCTATGATAATAAGCACATAAATACAGTATTGATAACTACCATGCTTGAAGATTATTGCCAGCCCAGGCCTACTGAAGGGGAAGAAAGGAATCAATTGCTTAATTCTATATTTGAACATAGCCTAAAATAAATAATATAGGACAGGTTTATTGTACGGAAATTAGGCCTGCCCTATTTTAGGTATTTTTTTAATTGATGCTTGTATTATATTTTAAAACTAGTTTAAGGAATATTAAATGCTAATAGGCAAAAGAAAATTATTTTCTACACTTGCATTTCTTAATGCCAAGGATTTTACATTAAAGCCAATAAATGAAAGTTTTATTACCAGGCATTTCATAGGATATTTCATTTCTATATTAATAATTAAATAAAAAAGATTATGGCAAAAGGTATTAAGATTGCAGTAGTTACTGATAGCGCATCGGATGTGCCTGAAAAACATAGGAAAGATTATGGCATATATGTAATACCTTTATATATAAACCAAAATGGAAAAGAATATAAAGACGGCATAGATATAAATTCAGATTCAATATATAAGCTTCAAAAAGAAAAAGAAGCCACGTTCAGCTCATCTTCGCCTTCGCCAAATGATTTTTTTGTTGTTTACGAAACATTGCTTAAAAAATACAAAAAAATAATTTCCATTCACCTTAGCTCAAAACTTTCTGCAGTAATAAATTCTGCAAAACTCGCAAGAAGCATGTTAAAAATTAAAGATAGGATTATAATCTATGATTCGCTGTCAGGGACTATGGGTACAGGTTTTATGGCAATAATTGCAGCCAGGGCAGCAAGAAATAATTATCCAATAGATAGAATATTGCAGATATTAGATTTTTTAAGGAGGAATATAAAATTATATGGGACTATTGATACTTTAAAGTATCTAAGTTTAAGCGGAAGGGCTCCGAGGATTGCAAATATTGTATCTTCCATTTTAAAAATCAAGCCTTTGCTTGGAATAAGGGATGGTACAGTTGGAATGGTGGGCATCTCTATTACCAGGTACGGTTCTATTGTAGAAATTACCCGTAGGGTAATAAAAGAATTTAGAAATGAAAAATGGGTTTTTGTGGCTATTATACATTCCCTTTCCCTAAAAGAGTCAGAAAAAATTAAAGAAAAGCTGGAAAATTATCTAAACTGCATTGATTTTATTATAACAGAATGCACCCCGGTAGTGGGGGCACATACAGGCCCTGGCCTTATTGGCATAATTGTATCCAAAGTAAATCCGGATATAGTAAAATTATTTAATTTATAAGTCTTTTTCGCTAAAAACAATTGCAGAAAATATAAGTATTTCGCAATCATCCTTTTTATAACAATTTTTATCCAACCCGGCTTTCTGGCATGTATTTTCTAAAAATTCAGTGGTATTCCAGTTATATTCTGTAGCGACTTGAGGCAAGAGCAATCCTTGGTTAAAGCCTCTTTTTATTAAAATTCCATGTTTTCCAACTTCAATTTCTGATAAATTATCTACTTTTTTAAGTGGAGAAAGAACAGAGATCTCTATATCTATTTCATCTAATTCAGCCGGAGTAACTGAAGGGAATCTTGGGTCATGAAGGGCTGCTTCAACCGTCATCTTCCTTATAGTTTTCCATAAAGGTATTTGTGCAGAAATATTCCCAATACAGCCCCTTAAACCCCCATTCATATGGAGAGTTACAAATGCTCCGCATTCTTTATTAAGTATTTCATCGTCTATGTCAAACTCTGGAGGTTTTCTTCCATAAACAATATTTAAAAGTGTTTCTTTTGCTACTTGGATTAGAATTTTTTTTTGGTCATTATTTAAATTAAATGATTGCATTTTTCACCCCTGCGCATAGTTTTTAATAAAATATTGCAGAAAGATAGCCTACAACTGCGCTTCTATCCCCAATTACATCACCGGAATTTTTGTATTCTAGAACTTTTGAATTTTTTGCATTTAATGATTTTGCAGCCAACATGGAAGCTATTACAGGCCCTCCTCCGCACATCTCTAAATTTTTACCAAAGAACTCTTTCCCAAATTTATCTACATCATAGCCTTCTATTAATTTTTTTACCTTATCGTCTAAAGATGCAGCTTCATCATATGGATGGTAGTGGGAGAGATCAGTGCTAGCTATAATTAAAATATTTTCACCGCTAAAAAGAGAGCCAATTGTTTCACCAAGCGACCTGGAATTTTTACTATTCTGGTTTCCAATTACAATAGGGATAATAGGAATGTTTCCCAGAACATTTTGTATAAAGGGAAGCTGCACTTCCAGGCTATGTTCATTGTAATGCCCTGAAGTAGAAAATTTTATATTACTGCTTCCCGAGACAAGTTCCTTTGCTTTTTCTTTATCGATTTCTAAAGTGCCAAGCGGGGTCTTGTATCCATCCCCAGGATAAATAGAATTAAAATCAAAAAATTCAGAATGTGATGGAGCAATTATTATAGCTGTGCCATAATCTTTTCCCATTATCTGCTTGTAAGAATAGGCTGCAACCTGGCCGGAATATATGTATCCTGCATGGGGAGCCACTAAAGCTTTTATATTATCAATATTTAGGTTTTTAGCATTATTTAGGAACTCTTCTATTTGTTCATTTAAAGCTTTTTTATCCCCGGGATAAAAACTTCCTGAAGCTACTGGCATTCTTATATCCATTTTAAACCTCACTTTCTAATTATAAACCTTATTATTATATTAAGGATTATAGTTAAAACTATACTTATTATTATGCTTGTAGTTATGGGAAAATGAAAACTAAAATTTTCTTTTTTTATATGGATGTCCCCGGGAAGCTTTCCTGCAAAAGGTATTTTAGAAAAAAGGAATAATAAGCCTCCCAGGACCACAATTCCTATGCCTATAAAAATTAGTATTTTTCCTAAGTTACTAAAATTCATGATAATATTATTATATTTAAAATATCAGTATTTTTAAAACCGTTTAATAATAGGCAAAAATTAGTTATTATTTTATGGTTAATACAAAACATAAAGGCAAAAAAATGGATTATGTTTTAGGGGTTGATGGCGGCGGAACCAAAACTACAGCAAGAATAACGGATACTAATGGAAATACCTTAGCCCAAAATGAAGCCGGCTCAAGCAATTATTATAGCGTAGGCTTAGAGGAAGCAGTTAAAAACTTAAATAAAGCAATATTTTCTTCGTTTAGCGCAGGCAAATCTAAAACTTATTTTATAAGCTCCTGTTTTGGCTTTGCAGGCTATAATACTAAGGGGGATAGGAAATACTATGAAGAAATAGTATTTAATCCCAAATTAAAAAATTATTTAAACAAGGAAAAGGTATTAATCTATAATGACACCAGGGTTGGGCTTGCTGCTGGAAGCGATAAAAAAAACAAGGTAATTCTTATTGCAGGCACTGGCTCTAATTGTATAGGGGTAAACCAGTCAGGCAAGCAAGCAAAAGCCAATGGATGGGACTATATTTTAGCAGATGAAGGCAGCGGATATAACATTGGGCTGAAGGCCCTAAGGGCAGTAATGAGAAGCTATGACGGCAGGGGCAAAAAAACCATATTAAAAGAGATGATATTAAAAAAGCTAAATTTAGAGGATATTGATAGTTTAGTCAGATGGACTTACAAGAAACCCTTTTCAAAAGATAGAATTGGCGCTATTTCAAAAATTGTTTGTAATGCTGCAGAAAAAGGCGATGATATCAGCAAAAGAATTTTATATGAAGAAGCAGAGGAGGCCATAAATACTGCTTCTACTGTGATTAAAAAACTTGATATCCAGAAAAAAGATTTTGACCTGGTTTTGGTTGGCGGGAACTTTAAGTGTAAAAAATTTTTTAAAAATATAATATTAGATGCCCTAAAAAAACGCTTTAAAAATATTAATTTTGAAGTTCCTAACCAGGATCCAGTTTATGGAGCTATTAAATTAGCTATTGAAAATTTATAATATTTATATACAATTAATTGTTGCTGTCTGCCTATTGATGTATAACTTCTTGACATAATAGGGCCAGATTTAGATAATATGTTGGCAAGATAATTTGCCGGTGTAGCTCAATTGGCAGAGCAGCTGATTTGTAATCAGCAGGTTGTCCGTTCAAATCGGATCGCCGGCTCCATTTTAAGGAGGAGTGCCCGAGTGGTTAAAGGGAGCAGACTGTAAATCTGCCGGCGTATGCCTACAGAGGTTCGAATCCTCTCTCCTCCACCATTTAGCCTGTTTTTTTTGCCCGGATAGCTCAGACGGTAGAGCATTTCCATGGTAAGGAAAAGGCCACCGGTTCAAGTCCGGTTCCGGGCTCCAACACTGTTACTAATGGAAGGAAGTAAAAA
>JAGYOJ010000077.1 GCA_018399435.1 Actinomycetota bacterium
ATAAGGATGGCAACAATAAATATTATACATCCAGGGCTTTTAAACATAGACCCATACATATCTTGCGGAGTAGGGGGCTTTGGCGCTTCATCTTTAGAAGTTTTAAAATCCTCTTTTAATTTATAGCCACAATATGGGCAAAGGTTAAAATCTTCTTTAATTGGCTTATAACATTCAGGGCATATTTCTTTGCCCAGTTTTTTGCTTTCCTCAATTTTTTCATTAATATCTTTTTCGTCTAAATTTAATTCTTGATTAAGGGTATTTAAAACTTCCTTTTCATCTTTTCCAATTTTATCTTCACTAAATTTATTATAAGCATATGCATAAAGTTCAACCAAGTCAGCCTGGTCAAATTTCTTTAAGACCTCTATCTCTTCATCAGTAACTTCCCTGAAAACAATTATATTATCCTCTATCTTATCAAATTGCTTATCTAATTTTTCATCACATTCTTCACAATAAAGAGACTCTGAATCTTTGGGTAATTCCTTTCCACATTCTTTACATTTTCTAGCCATTTCTAACAAACCTTCCTTTAATTAAAATTATTTTGTATATTTTAAATCAAATTGTCTAATTCATCCAATATTATTTTACTAGCTTCCTTATCTAGTGGCTGGTTTTCATTGCCGCATTTTGGAGAGTAAATGCACGCTGGGCATCCTGAACCACATTTACAATCCCTTACCAGAGCACTTGTAATTTCTATTAATTTTGGAAAAAGATAAAACGCCTTCTCTGTTAACCCTATACCGCCTTCATAAGAATCATATATAAATACTGATGCCTTATTGCTATAGGGGTATTTAGAATAGGATACGCCACCAATATCCCACCTGTCACACATAACTATTAATGGCATCATTGCAATAAGAGAATGTTCGATACCATGTATTCCACCTTCAAAATCAAGATTTTTTCTAATAACCTTTTCTTTAATCCATTCAGGAATATTAAACCATAGGCCTATAGTATTAAATTCAAGTGGCGGTAAATCCAGTTTTTCGGTACCTAGAACCTTATCATATTTTTTAATTTTATAGCCAAAAAAATTTTCTTCTACTTTAAGCTTGCCCAGCCTTAATTTTAAATCTTTTATTTTTTTTATTTTTTCTTCTTTTTTTATCTGTATTTCAACTGATTTTAATACATCAGTATAGTAATCAATGTCACTCTTCTCCAAGTGTATCAAAAGCTTTTCTTCATCCATTTCCTTTACTACATATTTTTCACCCCTGTGCAACAATACTGCGCCTTTATGGGCTTCCCTGTAAGCTTGTACTTTATTCATGATTTCTAATATTTTTCCATTATTTAAAACCTTAAAAGTATCGCTGGTAATATTTTCCAAACTAACTACATGGCTAGGTTTTTGCCTCCCAATATATATCCAACCATTACTGGTTTTCTCCATTATTTTATCGGCTTCAAAATCTTTTGCATATTCTACAATATTTTTACCAAATAAATTTTTGTCTTTTTCAAATTTAATCGGTAGCTCAGCAGAAGCGCACATTATGTGGCCAGAAACAATATATGGGTTCTTAAGGTCTATTATTGCATTTTCAGTTTGGGTTTTAAAAATATATTCTGGGTGTTTAATCAGGTACTGGTCCAGTGGATTCTGGAAACCTACTAAAACTGCTAAAGAATCCTTTTTAGCCCTGCCAGCCCTTCCTGCTTGCTGCCATGTTGAAATCAATGTCCCCGGATAGCCTGAAATAATGATACAGTCAAGAACGCCTATATCTATACCAACCTCCAAAGCATTGGTAGATGTTAATCCTATAATTTTGCCAGTCTTGAGATTATTTTCTATTTGCCTTCTTTCCTCAGGCAAATACCCCGCCCTGTATGCAGTTATTTTATCTTCTATCCCATTTTTTAGTTCTGACTTTGCCCAATTTATGATAAGTTCTGCCATTTTCCTAGACACGGTAAAACAAAGTACTTTTAAACCATTTTTAACCATAAGCAGAAATAAATCTTTTGTTTCTTGATGTGTTGAATAATAACCCGCTCCATCAAAATAAGGATTGTAAAGCATAAAATACTTTTTCCCGCTTGGGGAATAATCTTTTTTAATGATTTCAAATTTTTCTCCAACTAATTTTTCGCCAAATTCCCTGGAGTTAGCCAGCGTAGCAGTCGAAATTATATACTGAGGAAAAGAATCATAAAAATTTAGTATCCTTTTTAACCTTCTAAAAAGCATTGCTATATTGGAGCCAAACACTCCCCTGTACTGGTGTGCCTCATCTATTATTATAAATTTTAAATTTTTAAAAAATTTATCCCATTTATAATGCCAGGAGAGAATGTGATGGATTTCATATGGATTGCTAATAACTATCCTGGATTTATTCCTTATAATAGGCCTTCTTGATCTAGGGGTATCGCCATCATATATATCCGGATAAAGTTTAATTTTAGTTATTTTTTCCAACTGCCTTATTTTTTTTAATTGGTCATTTGCAAGCGCTTTAGTTGGATACAGGTAAAGTGCAGTATGGTTTTTACCTGTATTTAAAGCTTCAAATACAGGGATATTAAATGCTAGAGTCTTTCCGGAAGCTGTAGGCGTGGTTATTATTACATTTTTGCCTTTCCTTACTTCCCTTATGCATTCTGTCTGGTGCTTATATAATTTAATATTTTTAACTTTTAAAAAATTTCTAATTTCAGGTGTAATTTCTTCCAGATTGCCATATGTGCCCTTTTTTTTATCAATAGTTTCAATATGTTCAACCCTTTGCCTAAAACGCGCGTCATTTTTAATTTTTTCTAAAACCTCTAAAATATTTTCCATTCTTTATTTATCTTTGCAAAAAGATTTGCCAATGATATTATATCCTGCTTATTATGCTCAATTATTGGAATTAGCGGCCCAATATTCTTGTTTTCTAAATAAGACATATAAAAATCAGGAACATGGCTGCTGGGAATATCTGTCTTCCTTTTTACTCCTAGAATAAATTTTTCAAGGGTTGATAATTTATAATTTTCAAATTTTTCTTTCCATACTTTTCTTGAAAAATGGAGTATATCATAATTTAGCCTTTTTAAATTAAATGGAATTCCATAATAATATAGCCTTTCCTGCAAAAAAGGGACATCAAACATTGCCCCGTTAAATGTTATAAAAGCATTAGTTTTGCCAATATTAGAGATAAAATTTTTTAAGGTGGAAGCTTCTTCCTCTAAATCCCTTATTAAATATTGTTTAATATTTATTTCCTTTTTTTCTATTCTTGCCATTCCTATAAGTATTATAGGCCTATTGTATAAACCTAAAGTCTCAATATCCAGGATAATATAATCATTTATATCACAGAATGCAGAAGAACAAAAAATTAATGGATGTGATTTTGAGAACCATCTACAAATCCATTCGACTATTTCATTAGTGCTTAAATTTTCCAGCAATTCTGTAAATTTTTTTGCATCTTTTTTAAATCTGGGGTGTTCCCTTAGGCTGTAAATATCTTTATAGCCCTGTTTTTTTAATTTAAATTCAGTAATTTTGCCTATTCCATAAATTAACTTCAAATCGGAGGCAATTTTTTCTTTTGCTTTATTAATATCTAATTTTATAATATCTATATTTTCTTTTTCCTCAATAACAAAACAACTGCCATTGCTGTTTTTTAATTCTCTTCCCTTTATTATTGAGCCTAAGTTTTTTCCCCTGTATTGTTTTATTAATTTTTGTTTTAGTTTTTCAATAGGCTCTGGTTTGTTACTGCTTGAATTCCATCTTTTAATAATTCTGCTATACCCGTGTATTAACTCTCCACAGTTATTGCAATAATTATCTAATTTGGAGACCTTTTTGCCACAATTGCTGCAAAACATTTTTAGTCATTTCTTAATATATTTGCATATTCTGTAACTATATCACTTGTAAAATTCTTCATGCCTTCAGAGGTTTTATAATGGTATAGTAATTTTTTTATAACACTATATGGGATTGTTGCAATATCAGCACCAGCTAAAGCAGCTTCCCTTACCTGTCTTGGATTCCTAATGCTTGCTGCAAGAACTTTTGTTTCTATATCATAATACCTGAAAATTTCTACAATTTGTCCTACCAGGTCTATGCCTGATAAAATTCCATTATCACTTATTATTTCTCCGCCTTTTTTAATGCCATATTCAGGAAAATAATCACTTTTATTAAATTTAATATCATTATTTCCCCTAATATAATCATCAACCCTGCCCGCAAAAGGGCTTACAAAGCTTGCCCCTGATTTTGCAGCAATTAATGCCTGCTCGGGAGTAAATACTAATGTTGCATTAATTGGAATTCCTTCACCAGAAAGTACCTGTATTGCTTTAATTCCATCAAATTGGTTATTTGTGTTCTTGCCAAAAGAAGGGCTTATTGGAATTTTTACATAAACATTATTTGCTATTGGATTAAAAAGTTTAAAAATTCTTCTGCCTTCATCTACCATTTTACCAAAAATATCTGATATAACTTCTAAGCTAACAGGGCCGCTAACAGTTTTTAATATATTTTTTATATAATTTTCCATATTGATTTCTTGGCCTTCGCTTTTTAACTTACCTACAGCCTTTTTTATTAAGCTTGGATTTAAAGTTACTCCATCCAAAATGCCATAAGAATTTATTTCCTTTATTTCATCTAAAATTCCTGTATCTACAAATAATTTCATATAACCCCCTATATTATTTCCCTTACTTTATTAGCTATAGAATCTGAAGAAATAGACTCATAGTCTAAAAGCTCTTCCGGCTTTCCGCTTCTGGGAATATTGCTTACTGCCATTATATGGACTGGTATTTCCATCTGGCTTAAAGCGCTACAAACCGCTTCCCCTAAGCCTCCTTCTGCATAATGGTCTTCAACAGTTATTATAGCACCAGTTTCTCTCTTTGCTTTAAGCAATTGTAGATAATCTATAGGTTTTATGCTATATATATCAATAACTCTTACATATATATTTTCATCTTTTAATACTTCATATGCTTTTAAGGCCTCGTGCAGTGTTATTCCCGCTGCGCATATTGTTACTTTATCTTTATCGCTGGACCTTAGTATTTTGCTGCCGCCTATATTAAAATTTTCCCCCTCCTCATAGATTGCAGGAAGATCCATCCTTGTTGTCCTTATATAAACATTTCCCTTATGCTTTGCAGCCTCTTGTACCAGCTGCATGGTCGAAATTGCATCTGATGGGTATAAGACAACACCATCAAGCAATGTCCTAAACATAGCAATATCTTCAAGGCCCATTTGTGAAGGGCCGTCTTCACCAATAGAAACTCCAGCATGTGACCCAATAAACTTGATATTAGTATTTGAGTATTGGCTCATCCTTATTTGATCAAATGCCCTAGTTAAAAATGCAGCAAAAGAGGATACAAAAGGTATTTTACCTCTAAGGGATAGGCCTAATGCTGCCCCAACCATATTCTGTTCAGCAATATACATCTCAAAATAATTATTAGGATAATTTTTTTTAAATACTTCTGAATAAGTTGAATTGCTTACTTCCCCATCCAATGCCACAATTTCTGGAAAGCTATTAAATATATTTACAAGACTGTTTCCATAAGCTTTTCTAGTTGCAAATTTATCTTTAGGCATTGGGATATTATTTACCTTTATTTTTTTATTTACATGCGGCTTTAGGTTTTCAGGCTCCAGTATTTTACCTTTTATATTTTTATCAACTTTACCTATATCCTTTAAAGCTTTGCCTAAATTGTTCTCATCAATAGCCTTTCCATGAAAACCCTTTTTGTTTTCTAAAAATTTAACCCCTTTCCCTTTAACAGTTTTAGCAATTATCATTACCGGTTTATCATTTGAAACAGAGGCAGTTTTATAAGCAGATAATATTTCACTATAATTATGCCCGTCTACTTCTATTGCCTCCCAATTAAAAGAAGAAAGCATCCTGCGGTACAGGGATGTATCTTTTCTATACATAGTCCAACCGGTTTGCCCTAAACCATTTACATCAATAATCCCAATCAAGTTGTTTAACTGGTAATGGGAAGCTAATTGTATGGTTTCCCACACTGATCCTTCAGCCATTTCGCTATCGCCCAAAAGAACATAAGTTCTATAAGGCAGCATATCCAAATATTTAGCATTTAATGCCAACCCAAAGCCTATAGATAAGCCCTGCCCTAATGAGCCAGTTGCAGCTTCTGAATATTCAAATCTTTTTGTTGGATGTCCTTCCAGTCGGCTTTTAAATTTCCTTAAATTCATTAATTCATCTGCACTTATCTTACCTGCTATAGTCCATAGCGCATATAATAGAGGCGAAGCATGGCCTTTTGAAAATATAATTCTGTCATTATTGCAAAAATTTGGATTATCTAATTTATACCTGAAAACTTTTCCAAACATTAGGCCAGTCATTAGTTCTACTGCAGATAATGATGATGTAGGATGGCCTGACTTTGCCATTGTAGTTGACTTTACTATATAATACCTAGCTAATTTCGCAATTTCTTCTAAGTCTTGGAAATCTTTCATTATTCCCCTTTCTATCATATTAATGTAATAATAAATATTAACTAAAATTAAAAAAAGATATGAAGCCTAAATTACAACTTTAAGGTTAATAAATTAAAAATTATCATTTAATTTCATGCTCTAACATTTGTATCTTTTCTACTCTCCTTTTTTTGCTATTGTCTTGGCTAAAATCTGTATTTATCCATACGCTAACTATTTCTTTTGCCAATTCCGGTCCAATATAATTTTGCCCAAGGCATAAAACATTAGTGTCATTATTCTTTTTTGAAATCTCTGCCATGTCTATGTTTGACGGGTTGGCTGCCCTTATACCTTTTACCTTATTTGCAACAATGCAAGCCCCTATACCGCTTCCACCAAACAATATCCCTATTGAATTATCTTCTATTACTTTATTTGCTAATTTATATGCATAATCAGGATAATCATCTTCCTTTTCATAAATCTTATTTCCTAAATCTTTTACTTTATATTTACTTTCCTTTAGATATTCTATTATTTCCACTTTTAATTCAAATCCTGCATGGTCTGACCCTATAAAAATTGTTTTTCTTTTATCCATAAACTTTTCCTTTTTGTTAAATTTTACCCTATATTATTTAATTAAGAAAACTACAAAAATT
>JAGYOJ010000078.1 GCA_018399435.1 Actinomycetota bacterium
GTTGTCAGTTGTTGTGCCCGTTTACAATGAAGAAAAAAGTATAGATACATTATATGGAAGGCTTGATGGGACTTTAGAAAAATTAGACCTTGATTATGAAGTACTGTTAATTGATGATGGCTCAACGGATAAAAGCTGGGACAAGCTTCTTGAAATACACGAAAAAAATAAGAATTACAGGATAATAAAATTCAGGAGAAATTTTGGCCAGACAGCAGCTATGAGCGCAGGGTTTGATTATTGTGCCGGAGAGATAGTTATAACTTTAGATGCAGACTTGCAGAATGAGCCTGAAGATATCCCCAAATTGATTGATGAGATGAAAAAAGGTTATGATATTGTTAGCGGCTGGAGGAAAAACAGGAAAGAAAATTTTCTTATCCGGCGGTTTCCATCAATTGTTGCAAATAAGTTAATCTCAGTGCTAACAGGGGTGAAGCTGCATGATTTTGGCTGCACCTTGAAAGCTTACCATAAAGACGTTATTAAAAATACTAAGCTGTATGGAGAGATGCACCGCTATATTCCAGCTCTAGCCAGCTGGATGGGGGTTAAGATTTCTGAAGTAGAGGTAAGCCACAAACCAAGAAAACATGGGAAATCTAAATATGGGCTTGCCAGGATATTAAAAGTTTTTTTAGATATTATTACAGTAAAATTTTTATTAAGTTTTTCTACAAAGCCAATCCAGATATTCGGAGTAATTGGCCTGGCGGTAGGTTCGATTGGCGCAATACTTACAATAATCCTTATAATACAAAGGATATTCTTTTTAATTAGCCTTGGGAATAGGCCTTTATTTATACTTGCTATCTTTTTGGTATTTATTGGAATCCAGTTTATCACATCTGGATTGCTTGCCGAGCTTAATATAAGGATATACCATGAGGCACAAAAAAAGCCAATTTACCATGTAAGAGAAATAAAAGGTTAATTTGTGAATATAGGAAAAATTCCCAATTTTCTTAAAATCTATTTGGCATATTTAAGGCGGAAACCTAGTTGCAATTACATGCCTTCAAGGCTCTGGATTGAAGTTACAAACCATTGCAACCTGAAATGCAGGCTATGCCCTAATAAGGATATACCAAAAAGCAAGAAAGGCTATATGGATTTCAGTTTGTTTAAAAAGATAATAAACCAGATAGAAGGCATTAATGATATATATTTATTCCACAGGGGCGAGCCTTTCCTGCATCCAGGAATATTTGAAATGATTGATTTGGCTAAAAGAAGGCCGGTTACTGTAAGGATACATACAAATGCTACCCTGCTTGATCAAAAGAATATAAAAAATATACTGGACTCAAAATTAGATTTTATATCATTTTCTTTTGATGGCTACCTTAAGCAAACTTATGAAAAAAATAGGGTTAACTCAAATTATAGTAAAACCCTTGAAGGCATATTATCCTTTCTTAATGAAAAGAAAAAGCTAGGCAAAAAAAGGCCTTATACTGTTCTCCAGGTTATGGAATATGATGAAGAATATGGAAGTAGTGATTTTAATATGCAGAAGAAAGAATTTATAAAAAAATTTGAAGGCCTGCCTTTGGATAGGTTTGTAACTAGGAAACCGCATAACTGGGGCGGGCTTTTAAATATTGGAACAGGCTCTAAGAAAAAATATGCCCCTTGCACTTTTTTATGGTATGCATTAGTTATACTCTTTAATGGGGATATAGTCCCCTGCCCCCAGGATTTTAACTCAAACCTGGTTTTGGGCAATATTGAAGAAATCTCAATAAGGAATGCTTTTAATGGCAAAAAGATTAAAAAACTCCGAAAAGATATAGCAAATAAAAATATAGATGGTATTATACCATGCAATAATTGCGATAGGCTTTTAAGGAGCACATTTTTAGGTTTGCCAACTGACTATCTAAAAACTTTTATTAAAGATAACTTGGGGATAGGTTAATTTGAAAAACAAGATTTTTAATATTATAAAAATTATTGTAAGCATTTCCTTAATTGCTTACTTGATCTATAAATACTGGGATGAGCTGCTAAATTTCTTTACCACTGTAACCCTTGATGACATTAACCTGTATTTCTTGTTTTTAGCTGCATTTATGCATGTTACAGGCTTATTAATTTCTGCCATTAGATGGAAAATTTTACTTAATATGCAGGGAGTTAGGCCCTCTATAAATTATCTTAATGGTTCGCTTTTAATTGGCATATTTTTAAATAATTTCCTTCCCAGCAGTATTGGCGGCGATACTTACAGAGCTTATGACGCAGCGCATCTTAAAAACAGCAGCTGGCCTAAATCAATTACGGTAATACTTGTAGAAAGGGGAACCGGAGTCATAGGGCTTATTGGTTTTGTAATGCTGTCGCTTTTTTTAGGGTTCAATATAACAGGCCTTAATAAGTTGTTTTTAGTAGTTATTATCATCTTTGTATTGTTTGTGGTTTTTTTAATTTTACTGCTAAACCCCAAGCTGTTTAAGCCGCTAAAGTTTATATTTAAAATTAAGTTTCTAAATAAAATGAAAGAAAAGGCTAAAAAGTTTTTAGAAGCTTTTAAAGCTTTTAAAAACAAAAAGGTTTTAGCATTGGTTATCTTTTTTAGTTTCCTGATGCAATTTAATGTAATACTCCACTACTACTTTGCAGCCCTTGCATTAAAACTTGATATTTCTTTTATATCTTTTCTTTTCATGGTACCAATAGTTTTGCTTATAGCAATGATTCCCATATCCATAGGAGGAATTGGGATAAGGGAAAACACAACTGCATATTTTTTAGAAAGTTTTGGGATAGCTGCTGGTAAAGCAGCCATATTCCCATTGCTGATACTTTTTCTTTTATTGCTTGAGTCAATTATTGGAGGGATACTGTTCCTTATAAGGAGGCCTAGCATTAAGAAAGTAAAAGAAGAAGCCAGGTAAGTTCTATAAGGCCAGGCTGGACAGAAGTATCGCATTGCCCATATCCTTTATTTTACTAAACATCTTTTTATCTGCAGTAATAAGCTGCAAATTAAATAAATTTGCTAATGCTGCATAAATTGCATCATAAATTGTAAGGCTTTTTTCAAATCTTAGTTTTATAGCTTCCCGCATAATTTCAAGATTTGGTTTTATAAAAACAATTTCCATCTTATAAAGGCTTTCAGTAGCTTCTGAAACACTTTTATTATTAAACCCTGGATTATATGACAAGGCATTGCCTATTTCATATATTAATAAATCCGGGGCGGCTAAAAGTATTTTACCTTCGCGGTAATAATCCCTTAGCATGCTGGACTTTGCCAGATCTTTTTCATTATTAGATGAGAACCATTTAATACATACCGAAGCATCTATTATATAAAATTTTGATAATGGCTCTTTTATTAAAAATTTTTGGTTATCTTGACTCGCGCCATTTTCTGATTTCAGATATTCCATTCCAGCCTTTCGAATTATTTCTTAACTTGTCCTGTATTTTTATTGCCTCTTTTATCTTTTCTTTTCTTTTCTCTTTTGCCAATTCCCTCCTGTAATTTTCAATGTATAGGCCTGCAGCTTCTTTTAGAAATCTGCTCCTGCTTAAACCTTTTTCCTTTCTTATTGCATCAATTTCTTTTAATTTTTCTTCTTCTATGCTGATATTTACCCTAACCATCCATGCCTCCTTTATGCAATTTATTGTATCATGTATTTAATATTTATACACAATTATAGGTTTAAATTAGATTCATGCTAAATATTTTTTATTGAAATTTGCATATATAATAAATTAAATTTTTAAGGATCTCTGTATTGGTATTGTAATATGATGGATAAAGGCTCATAATTTCCAACCGGATTTTAAATGATTTAAAAAATAACTGTTTTACGTCCAAAGGCAATAATTAAAATCGGACAATCTTAATTGACAACTGTATATATTCATGATATACATATATCAAAATGGAAATTAGAAAGAAACTTGAAAAATGTACTGGTTTTCAATGGGATAAAGGGAATATTGAAAAAAATTGGTTAAAACATAAAGTAAGCCCCCCGGAGTGTGAACAAATATTTTTTAATATTCCTTTGATAACCCATGATGATATAAAACACTCAGAGGAAGAAGATAGATATTATACTTTGGGAAAGACTAATACAAATCGGTTTCTTTTTGTAGTATTCACAGTAAGAAAAAAGCAAATACGAATAATATCTGCGCGTGATATGAATAGAAAAGAAAGGCAGGTGTATAGAGATCATGAAAAAGATACCTAAATTTAAAAATGAAGATCAGGAAAGAGACTTCTGGAAAGAAGAAGATTCTTCAGAATATATCGACTGGAAAAAAGCAAAAAAAGTAGTTTTACATAATCTAAAACCTTCAGTTAAGACTATATCTTTAAGACTTCCTGAATCAATGCTTGAAGAGTTAAAGCTTCTGGCAAATAAACATGATGTACCTTATCAGTCGCTGATGAAAATATTCTTATCTGAAAGAATAGAAAAAGAATTGAGTGCATGAAATGGCTGCCTAAAGGTAGCATTGTATTTAAAAATAGAAACAAACGGAAATATCCATATCTTGCATCCAGGTATAATAAGAAAGTGAAGACAGGCTATTAATAAATTCCCCGATGATAATCTTCTGACGTTATAATTATTACTGGCAGCCACAGCCGGGCTTGAACCAACACGAAAATAATCCCCAAAATAATCCCCTGCATAGTTGCAGCCTATCTATCCTGCCAATCTAGTAAAAAAGTTACTAATAAAGCATCATGCAATACTTTTCTTATAATGCCGGTTTAATACCTTTTTTTTGAAAGCTTTGCAGGAACCCCATATGAAATGAAATCTTGCTTTTCTATGCTTTTGTTTACAAGCGAGTAAGATCCAATAATATTGCCTTTTTTAATTGTTACCCCATCTGTAACATTAACTGATGCCCCCAGCCATACATTATCTTCTATACTTATTCCACCTTTAGATATTAGCCCCTGTTGCCTAATGGGAATATTCGGTTTGCTATATTTATAGTTTCCTCCGCCTACCAGATATACATAAGCTGATATGAGCACGTCATTTCCTATGCTTACATTGCTTCCCTGGACTGCATGCACGAGGCTATTTATTCCCAGTATAGTATTATTTCCAATACTTATATCCCCGTCCTTGCAGCTTAGCACTACATTTCTGCTAATTAATACCCCATTGCCTAAGGTAATGCCTTTATTGTCCCCGCCTTTAGCATCTAACACGCAATTATCTTCTATTATTACATTGTCCCCTATTATTATTTTCTTAGGGTGCCTTATGGTAATTCCCTTGCCAAATATTACATTTCTTCCTACTTTTTTAAAAATCAGGGGATAAAAAATTTTACGCAATGCCAAGCCAAGAGCGCCCGGCAAGTTTGAAAATAGAATTATTATAATCTCATATATGAATAAATTCTGGCTGCCTAAATACAGTTCCCTGTATTTAGAAATATTTGACTTATTTGTTGATGTTATGTCCTGGTGGACTTTTCCTTTAACCATTTTTACTTTCTAGCAGAAAACATCCCAATGCCTGTAAATGCTTTCTTCTTTATTCCAATTCCCTTTAATGTTTTTACTATTTTAATATGTTTAAATCCAGCTTCTTTTAAAAACCCCGTAATTTCTGAGGTGGTATAGTATTTTATATGGCCTTTTTCAAATTTTTGCCTATATATGTTCTGTAACCAGATTGGAAAAAATACATCCCTGCAGGCATCTTCTAAAAAGAAAGTCCCCCCATCTTTTAATACCCTTTTTATTTCCTTTAATGCCTTTAAGGGATTGGGATAATGGTGAAAAGAGTTGCTGCTAAACACGAGATGGAAGCTATTATCTTTATAGGGTATGTTTTCTGAATTTGCAATTTTAAACTCAAAGTTTGCCAAATTGCCTGTTTTTTCTCTGGCATTTTTTATCATCTGGGCCGATATGTCTATGCCATAATATTCTGCTTCCCTGTTTTCTTTTGCCATAAGCGCCAATGCATTGCCAGTTCCGCAGCCCACATCCAGTATTTTTTTCTTGCCGCTAATATCAATATGTTCAAGCATCATTTTATGTATATACCTAAACCACGAGCTTATCCTGTCCGTGTCATATGTCTTTGCCCAGCTGTCAAACCTTTTTATATTCTCAGATGTATCATTGTTTTCCATATCTTGCCTCTTATTTTTTATAAAGCTTTCCGTTTTCTATAATCCAGTCATAGGTTTTTTTAAGCCCTTCCTCCATGCTTATTCCAGGATTATAGCCTAAATCATTTTCTGCCTTTGAGATATCATAGAGGTAATTATTTAAGAAAAATAATAGGCTTCTCCTAGAAAATGGCGGCTCTTTTTTTATAATCTTAAACATAAATTCTACAATTATGCTTAATGGATACATTAAAAAAGGAGGAATATTGAAAGGTAGGAGAAGCTTTCCTCCAGTTAATTTTTTAATATTATCCACAAGGTCCTTTACTGTGCTTTTTTCATTTCCAGAAAGAATATAAATCTGGCCTATTGATTTATCGGTCTGCGAAGCCTGCCATATGCCTTCTGCTGCATCTACAACGTAAGCGCTTTGCCTGTAGGTTGAGCCATTGCCAACCATGAAAAACCTGCCCTTTTTAATATTTCTAAAAAGCTTGATTGTCCTTGGGCATCTAGGGCCGTAAACAAATGAAGGCCTTACTACAGATACTGGGTATTTTGTCTTTTTGTAGTAATCAATAACATAATTTTCAGCCATCCATTTAGTTTTTTCATATATGGTAGTGGGGTTGAGGGGAGACTTTTCATCTGCTGGTTTTCTGCCTATGTCTTTCATGACACCAACTGTTCCGCAGTAAATAAACCTTGGCACATTCTGCTTGTGGCTTTCTTCCAATAATTTTTTGGTTCCAAGGTAATTATTTTCCTTGTAATACTTGTCACTGGCCACAATTGACAGGTGAACGCTTGCAAGGTGGAAGACAATGTCAATATCTTTTACTAATTTTTCTGCCATCCCTTCATCAAGAAGGTCGCCTTCTATTATTTCTAAATTTTCATTTACCTCAAGCGGCCTTATATCTTCTACATTTAGGTCAATAGTCCTGACTTGATAGCCTTTCTTTAAAAGAAATTCAACCATGTGGCTTCCAATAAATCCTCCCCCACCTGTGACCAGAACTTT
>JAGYOJ010000079.1 GCA_018399435.1 Actinomycetota bacterium
AGTTTCTTGTTTAATATTTTGCTGAGTATGCCGAATTCAACATTTAAAGCTTTTTTAAGCTTTTCCATTTTCTTTTTAGGTGATATTGATATATCGTTAATGCTTAAAGCAGCGGTGCATAAATCAAGGCAATTGCCACATCTGGTGCATGCATCAATTTCTGCTAACTGTTTTACTGTAAATTTATTTAATTTCATTTTTCACTCCTTAAACTCCTGCCTCATTCTTTGAATTTAACTTATTGTTTACAGCAACTATTGGCCCAAATACCATATGTGAATATTTGCTATAAGGGATTATCATTACAAATAATAATACTGCACCTACATAAATGTAGAATAAAATAGCTGCAGCTATGCCCCAGTCAATATTTATAAAAGAAAAAATGAGAGACATGATAAAGCCACCAGGCGCAAATGCTGCAGTATTTGCGCTAGTATCCATCAAGTTAAAATAGGCTCCTTCATACAGGAAACCCAATATTGACAAAATTGATAGAATTATTCCTGCAGACTTATCCTTTTCTTCAACAGATTTATAACTATTTTTTAGCATTATATACCTTATAACTGCCAGAAAAGCCCCAAAAAGAATTGCAAATTTTGGCAAATCTAAGGCGGCAGCAGTAAATCTGTTTTCCAATGTTCCAAATACCCTGATAAACCAAGCTGCTTCTGATACCTGGGTTCCACCCGCTGATGCAATGGCAATCAAATGGAGTAAAGTAAAAAAAGCAAATAAAAATGTACCAAGGAACATGAATATATGTATTAGCCATTTTAGAATGCTGTCTTTAAAAAGGTTCTTGTGAATAATTCCGTCAGAGAATAAAGTCTTAAAAATTCTTATAAATTTTCTGCTAAAGATATTTCTAAAAAATCTGGAAACATAGAAAAAAAATTTTTTGAATGAAGAAATATTTGAGTTGTTTTCTTCTTTTATTGTAGAACTGCCTTTTAGCCATATAGAAATACGGTAAAAATATCCGAATAAAAAAAAGAAAGCAAAAATTCCAAAAATCGACCATAGATAGATGCGGTTAAGGTCCATCTAACCTCCCTGATATTTATACATAGTTACCCTGTATATGTTACAATTGATTTAAAATTATAACAAAATAATTTAATATTTGGTAAATAATTTTTTACTTGACAACCTAAAGTTTTGTTTTGATTATCTTAACAGTTACCTCTTAAATATAAAATAGATATATAAGCCATAAATCTTAATTAATATTCTTGCCTCAGAGCAAATAATATATTTATGGGTTTAGATGCGGCAGTTTTAGATTTTCCTATATCCCCCCTGCTGGAGTCTTCCTTCCTTCTACCAACTAGATAATCTTACAGATATAAGATTTTTTGTAGCGCATCAATTTCTGTTTTGTTTTCTTTTAATAATCACACGCCGTTTAATTTATACCATCTTTTGCTTAAACAGCTTAGCTAAAAAATTATTCACAAAACATAGCCAGATTTTTTTACAATATTTTAGTAATATTTGTTATAATCTCTTATAATATTTGTTATTTCAAATGGGGTGTCTGGTGAGAGTAAAAGATTTGCCAAAATATGCTCTAAAAGATTGGGAAGTAGGGAAAGTAAAAGAAATAATATCAAAGTATAAAAATGATAAAAATTCAGTTATACCGGTTTTAAGAGAAATTCAGCAATCAATAGGTTTCTTGCCAATTGATGTACAAAGGATGGTAGCAGATAAATTAAAAGTGCCTGAAAAGGATATTTATGGTGTAGTTACTTTTTATTCATTTTTCTCAATGGTACCAAAAGGCAAATACGACATTAGGGTATGTATGGGCACAGCATGCTATGTTAAGGGCGGCGGTAAAATACTTTCAAAGATAAAAAAAGAATTAGGCATAGAGCCTGGTCAAACTACCAGAAACAGGAAATATTCGCTGCAAATAAACAGATGCCTGGGGGCATGCGGCATAGCCCCAGTTGTAGTAGTAAATGATAAAATTCTTCAGAAAGTTAATCCAAAAAAAATAATGGATATTATTTATTCTTATGATTAGAAGCCAAGGATAATTATGACAATAAAAACTAAAAAAATAAATGGCAAAGAGTTAGAAGAAATAAAGGCTAGGAATATAAAAGGAAATACACTAGATGGCAAGGTTAAAAAATATAAGGTAACCGTACATTTAGGCACCTGCGGCATAGCTTCAGGGGCGGATGAAATAAAGAAACAGGTAGAAAAAGAAATAAAAGAAAAAGAACTTAAAAATATTATTTTTACTACCTCCGGTTGTGTTGGTTTTTGTTCCAGAGAGCCAATGTTAACAATAAAAGAGCCTGATAATAAAATGATTACCTACTATGACCTAGATGAAGAAAAAGTAAGCGTAATTTTTAAAGAGCATCTTATTGGCGGCAAAATAGCTGAAAGCCTTAATCCCATAAATAGCAGCTCGGAATTAGTAAGCTTTTACAAATACCAGGTTTCAAGGGTCTTGCATAATAGGGGAGAAATTAATTCATTTAGAATAGAAGACTACATTGCTAAAGATGGCTATAAAGCTTTGATTAAAGCATTAGATAAATCCCCCCAAGAAGTAATTGAAATAGTTAAAGAATCCGGGCTTAGGGGAAGGGGAGGCGCTGGCTTTCCAACAGGCATAAAGTGGGAATTTTGTAAAAATGCAAAATCCAAAACTAGTTTAAAGTATGTAGTTTGTAATGGAGACGAAGGAGATCCAGGCGCTTTCATGGACAGAAACCTTTTAGAATCAGATCCGCATTCGATATTAGAAGGCATACTTATTGCCGCTTATGCAATTGGTGCTAAAAAAGGATATATTTATGTCAGGGCTGAATACCCTTTAGCAATAAAAACACTTGAAAATGCAATAAAGCAAGCCAAGGGATACGGCCTTATAGGCGAGGATATATTAGATTCGGGATTTAGTTTTGATTTATCTATTTTCCAGGGCGCTGGCGCATTTGTATGTGGGGAAGAAACAGCTTTGCTTAAATCAATTGAAAGCAAAAGGGGGATGCCTGTACCTAAGCCTCCATTTCCTGCAAACGAAGGCTTATATGGCCTTCCTACACTAATAAATAATGTTGAAACTTTTTCAAATGTAGCTCAAATAATTTTAAAGGGTGCCAACTGGTTTAATAGTATGGGAACAGATAAAAGCAAAGGCACTAAAATATTTGCCCTTACTGGTGCAGTAAATAATGTCGGCCTTGTAGAAGTACCCATGGGGATGACACTTAGAGAAATTATATTTAAAGTAGGAGGGGGAATTAAAGAAAATAAAAAATTTAAGGCTGTTCAAATAGGTGGCCCATCTGGAGGGTGTATCCCTGAGGAATATCTGGATACCCCTATTGATTATGAGAAAGTGCAGGAAGTAGGAGCCATAATGGGTTCAGGAGGAATGATAGTTCTGGATGAGGATACCTGCATGGTAGATTTTGCAAGATTTTTTATGGATTTTATTCAAGATGAATCTTGTGGCCAATGTGTACCATGCAGGATAGGAACAAAACGCATGTTAGAGATTCTTACTAGAATAACTGAAGGAAATGGGGAAGAGGGAGATATAGAAAAACTTGAAGAACTAGGAAAGATGATAAAAGAAACTTCACTTTGCGGATTAGGCAAGACTGCGCCTAATCCAGTGCTATCAACTATTAAGTATTTTAGAAAAGATTATGAAGAGCATATAGAAACACATAAGTCCTGCAAGGCGCTTCATAGAAAAGCAAAAATCAAAAAAGTATAATCAGCTTATAAAGTCTATCAAAAATTTTATTCCTAAATAAAATAAAAAAATTGCACAAATTATTAGTATTGTTTTGTATATTTTTTGGTTAAAAAATTTTTTTCCGCTGCTAATTAAAAAACCAACAAACATGAACCATATAAAATCAGCGCTTATATGGCCAAGGTAAAAAGAGCTTACACCTATTAAGTTAAATTTAACGCTTTTTATCATGAATGCAGCGCCAATACTTATCCACCAAACATACCAGTATGGATTAATTAGGCTTACTATTGCCCCCTTTAGCATAAAATTAAAAGAATATTTGATATCAATATTTTTTTTATTGAGGCCAGGGTCAAGATTTAGCTTAATTTTCTTCTTAAAAACTGAATATAAAATGTCAGCACCTAAGTAGAGCAGGAATAATCCCCCTAAAATCCCTACTATTTTTATAATAATTTGATTATCCAAATATTTTAATATTCCTAAAAAGAAACTTATTACTACTAATAGTTCAAGAATTGAATGGCCAAGTGATATAAAAAATGAAGACCAAAAGCCTTTTTGGGCAACGCTTGATATGGTAAGTGTAAGCATTGGCCCAGGAACCAATGCCCCTGAAAAACCAACCACCATAGCGCCAAAAAATATTTCCACTAATTCTATCATTACTCTTTTTCTATTTTATTTCTTATTTTTCCTATACTTTCTATCTCACAAATAACTTCATCTCCTGCTTTTAATAAATTATTTTTATTTGTAAAAACTCCTACACCTGCAGGGGTCCCAGTTGCTATAAGGTCTCCTGGATTGAGGGTTATAGAAGAAGATATATATGAAATTAGTTTTTTGATACTAAAAATCATATCTGAAGTATTAGAATTTTGCCTAATCTCGCCATTTACATATGACCTAAGGTTTAAGTTTTGTGGATCTTTTATTTTTTCTTTTGGCACAATCTCAGGTCCAATAGGCGCAAATGTGTCAAAACTTTTTGCCCTGTACCACTGTGATTCATTTTTTTGTATGTCCCTGGCAGTTACATCATTTATGATAGTATAGCCAAAAATATAATCCATAACTTCTTTTTCTGCTATTTTCTTTGCTTTTTCTCCAATTATTATTGCAAGCTCAACTTCATAATCAAGCTCTTTTACTTCTTTAGGATATAATATTACCTGGCCGTTTTTTATTACACAACTAGTAGCTTTAGAAAATAAGACAGGTTTATTTGGAAATCGCCCATCCTGCTCATCTACATGAGACTTATAATTCATGCCAACACAAATTATCTTGTCGGGAATAAAAGTTTTAATATTTATTTTGTTAAACATTTTTTCTCCAATCCTTCTTAAAAAATATATCTTCATATTTTAAAATTATTCTAGTAATATTAAAATGCAAAAAAGAAATATTTTATTAAAAGGGGCTTATAAATTGAGATTTGTAGACTATAAGTGTAATGATTGTGGAAAAATATCAGAGATAGTAATAAGAAATAAAGAAGATAAAATAAAATGTAATAATTGTGGCAGTGCAAATATGGCTAGGGTTTTTTCTTCATTTTCTTGTAATGGATCAAATACAAATTGCTCCGGAAGCTGTTCTAGCTGTTCTGCCAAATGCAATTAGCAACTTTAAAATAGTGTTTTTAAAACAAATAGAACTCAAAAATTTTAGAAATTACACCGATATTAATTTAAGTTTTGAAAAAGGGACAATTCTTATAATTGGAAATAATGGCCAAGGTAAAACAAACCTATTAGAATCAATCTATTATTTGTCAAGCGGCAAGTCACATAGGTCTGCAAGCCAACTCGATTTAATAAATTGGGATAGTGATTTTTTCCTGGTCAGGGCAAAAGTAGAGGACAGCAATGATAAATTAATAGAACTCCAACTTGGTAGCGATAATAATTTAAAGATAAGGGTAGACAAAGTTTACCAAAAAAGAAAAACTGATTTTATAAACATAGTCCCTTCTGTAATATTTAATCCTGATGATCTTAACCTGGTAAAAGGCAGCCCTTTTTATAGGAGAAATTATATGGATGAGATATTGGAGAAAGTAATAAAGGGATACTCCAAGCATAGGAATCAATATGGGAAAATACTGAACCAAAGAAATAGTTTATTAAAAAGCATGTCAAAAGACAAAAAGCTTCTAAATTCATCTACTTTTGATGTATGGAATGAAAAATTAATAAAATATGGTGTTAGTATCATAAAATATAGGGAAAAAATGTTGAATTCAATAAGGGGAAAATTTTTTGAAATTATTGACTACTTTTTTAAAAATAGCAATGCAGAAATAGACTATATACCAAGCTGGTATAGAAAAGTCCAGAAACCTATTGGAAATATCGAAAACATAAAAGAAGAATATGAAAGCCATCTTAAAAATAATATTGAAAGGGACCTTAAACTAAGGACAACTACGATAGGTCCCCACAGGGATGATTTATTTATCAGGTTTGGAGGAAAAGATGTAAGGACTTTTGGTTCCCAGGGCCAACAAAGGATAGCCACGCTTTGCCTTAAATTATGTGAATTATTCTTGCTTAAAGAAAAATTGGGGAAATATCCATTGTTTTTGCTTGATGATGTACTTTCTGAACTAGACTTAAAAAGGAAAAAATTGCTTATAAAACTTTTAGAAAACAAATTCCAAACTTTTATAACTACCACAAACACCAGCTATATAGAAGGCCTTGATATGGATATAAGTAAAAGTTATAGGGTTGAAAATGGCAGAGTGCAAGAAATTAAAATTTAAATGGGTGATTACTTATATCTAATAAAATTAAAGCATTTACCAGTATTGGTGAATTAAAATCTTTATTAGAGCTCTATCTAAATTTTAAGAATTAAAATATGATTCTTTAATTAATTAACCAAAATTATTTTAATAATAGGTTTGCGGAAAAAAATTGAATACTTTATGTAGAAATTCTGGAATTTATAAAGCACCTATGGAAATTTTAAATTAAAAGGCGCTAAATAGGAACTTAAAGATTATATTTAGTTTAAATTGATAATCAAGTAAAATAAAATTTAGGGATATGGCAAGTTAATTTTGAAAAAGATTTAGTAAACATGTATGAAATAGAAAATATAAAAGATATATTGGAAAAAGCAGTAGAAGACCTTAATATAAAAGGAAAGTTAGAAATTTCTAAAGTCTTTAATCACTGGGAGGATATTGTTGGAGAACAAATATCTGAGAAATCAAAACCTGAAACAATAAAAAACAAAATTCTTTTTGTGTCAGTCGCTTCTTCAACCTGGGCAAATGAACTAAATTTAATGTCAAGGCAATTAGTGGAAAAGGTAAATTCTTTTGCGGGGATGAAGGTTATTGAGG
>JAGYOJ010000008.1 GCA_018399435.1 Actinomycetota bacterium
AGATGGAAAAATTATTCGGAGTTTTAATATGTTTAAAAAGTCATTGCATTTTTTACCTGATGGGTTTAAAAGGGACGATTATATAATTGCTACCTATTTTATAGAGCTTCCGCCAGAAAAAGATATTATAGAATTTTCTGAAACCTTGGCTATCGATATGTCAACAGGGACCTGGACTAAAGTTGAAGGGGAAACAGAAGAGATGAGGGAAAAATATGCAGGCAAGGTGATATCAGCACACGAAGTTCCAAATTATGAATTTGAACTTCCCAAGGACCTTGATTGCAGGAGGTATATTACATCAATTGCAATACCTTTTGACAATATAGGGCCTGAGATTCCAATGCTTTTGACTACCATTATAGGGAATACTTCAGTTATGGGAAGAATTAAGCTATTAGATATAGAATTTCCTAAAAGATATCTAAAAAATTTTTCAGGCCCTAAATTTGGAATAGAAGGCATAAGGAAACTTTTAGGGATAAAAGAGAGGCCCCTGCTTAATAATATGATAAAACCCTGTACTGGATTTGAACCTGAAGTAGGTGCCAAATTCTTCTATAAGGCGGCAGTGGGGGGAGTAGACATTATAAAAGATGACGAGCTTTTATCTGAAACCCCTTATAATAATAGGCTTAAACGCATAAAGCTTTATATGGAAAAAGAAAAACAAGCCTATAGCGTAAAAGGCGAAAAAACATTGTATTGTGTAAATATTACAGGAAAAGCTGGCTCTTTAAAAAAGAGGGCAATGGATGCAATAGATGCAGGAGCCAATGCCCTTATGATAAATTACTTAACCCAGGGGCTATCTTCTTTTAGGGCTATAGCTGAGGATAAAGATATAAATGTTCCCTTGCTTGCTCATCTTGATTTTAGCGGAGTACTATATGCTAATCCCTGGGGTGGGCTGTCAAGCCACCTTGTTCTAGGAAAACTTGCAAGGATAGTAGGCGCAGACATGTTAATATATCCTATTGATTCAGGCAAGTACAGGCTATTGGATGTAAAATACAGGCAAATTGCACATGATCTTTTAATGGATTATGGCCATATAAAAAAAACATTTCCCATACCTTCAGGGGGTTTAGTAGTTTCCAAGGTCCCAAAAATCGTTGATGATTTGGGCTATGATTGTGTTTTATCTGCAGGCGGCGGAATACATGGCCATCCAATGGGTGCAATAGCTGGAGCTAAGGCATTTAGGCAGGCCATAGATGCGGTAATGTCAAATATAGCCCTTAAAGATTATGCAAAGGAAAACAAAGAGCTCAGGGAAGCATTAAGTTATTGGGATAAATAGTTTAACTTTTTTTAAAATTCCAGACCTCGGATATTTTCAAATGGTCGTCATGGATTAATTTTTGTTTAAATTTTTTAATCAATTTAAATCCATTTTCTTCTATTTCTTTTAACAATTCCTCTTTGCTGGTGTGCTCAGGGTAGACTGATATTATAGCGCCTTTTTTTAGAACCCTGTAAGCTTCTTTTAAGAGTGATTTTAATTTCTGGCCATTTACTGAAAAGTACCAAAAAATATCATAGATTAAGATTAAGTCAAAAAAATTACCTTTAAATGGCAATTTGGCGGCAAAATCTTTTTCTATAATTTCAATATTTTTTAAATTATTTTTTTTGCATCTAATCCTAAGCTTTTCTAATTTAGTTTGGTTTCTGTCCAAAGCATATACTTTTCCTGTGTTTTTAACAATTTTTGCTACAGGGATTGTGTAATTTCCAATACCGCTGCAGCAATCTAGAATTTTTTGGCCTTCTTTTATCCCTATATCTTTTAAAAACTTTAAGGCTATATTATTTCCCCATTTAATTTCATCAGCATCCATAATCTTTAAATGTTAGCAAATATATATTTTTTTTACAATTTGATTAATTGAATTTGACATTTTTAAATTCATATAATATTATACAAAACGTTTCGTAGAAAACGTTTCCTAGAAATCGTTTTTGAAAGGTTTACATGAAAAGAAAAAATATAAGAGATGTAGCCAGAGAAGCAAATGTGTCCATATCTACAGTTTCACATGCATTAAACGAAACCCGTTACGTAAAAGAAGAAACCAAGCAAAAAATAAAAAAAATTGCCAAAAAGCTAAATTACAGGCCCAGTGCAATTGCAAAAGGCTTAAGAAAAAAAAGTATTAACACGGTAGCAATTTTTGTTGCTAATATTGAAAGCCAGTTTTTTTCTAAAGTAACCATGGGAATAAATAAAATAGCAAATGCAAATAATTACCACACAATAATGGTTAATACTTTTTATGATGAGGATGAAGAAGAAAAAATTATAGAAAGCTTAAGAAACCAGTTTATAGATGGAGCAATATTTGTAAGCGGTTTAAATAATGTTGATTGCATTAAAAAATTAGATGAAGAAAAGTTCCCTTTTGTCTTAGTTACAAGGAAAATAAATGACAGGTACCCTTCAATATTAATAGATAACATGAAAGCAATGGAAGAAACAATTGATTACTTAGCTAATTTTGGGCATAGAAAAATAGGGTACCTTACAATGGATTACCAAAATAGGCAAACCGTTACAGAAAGATTCTTGGGTTACAAAAAAGGCCTAAAGAAGAATAAGCTGGGATATGATTCCAGCATTGTGCTCATTGGAGAAAATAAAATGATTGATGAGATGAAAAAAGGCTATATTTTAGTCAGGGAAACTTTTAGAAATAAAGAAGCGCCTACAGCAATGATTGCTGCTACTGATAATCTAGCTGCTGGCGCATACACGGCTTTTAAGGAATTAGATTTAAAAATCCCCCAGGATATTTCTATTGTGGGTTTTGATAATTTGCCAATGAGCAGATTTTTGGATCCTCCTCTAACTACTATTAAGCAGCCTAAAGAAAAATTGGGGTCTTGTGCAATGGAAATGCTAATAAAGTTAATTAGAAGTGAAGAAATAAGGCAAAATATACAGATTTTAGATACAGCAATTACTGAAAGAGGGTCTGTAACCTATCCAAGCAAGTAAAAAATAAAATTTAATGGAATGGAAGGTATTATGGCAGAAAATATATTAGAATTAAAAAATATTTCTAAGCAGTTCCCGGGGGTTTTGGCTTTAGATGGCGTAGACTTTGACCTAAAGGAAGGCGAAGTCCATGCGCTGGTGGGAGAAAATGGGGCTGGCAAATCTACATTAGTAAAAATAATAACAGGCATCTACAAGTCAACTGAAGGTAACATAATTTATAAAGGCAAAGAAATTGAATGGGCTAATCCTTTAGAATCAGTTATGGAAGGGATAGCTGCTATTTACCAGGAGCCTACAATTTTTCCTGATTTAAATGTAGCTGAAAACATATTCATGGGCCACCATAAGTTTAATAAGTATACAAGAAAAATCAGGTGGAAAGAGCTTTACGATAAAACCAGGGAGCTTATGAAAAATCTTAATCCCAATATAAAGCCTAAAGACAGGATAATAGGATTATCATTAGCTGAAAGGCAATTAGTAGAAATTGCAAAAGCGCTGTCCATGGAAGCAAAAATTATAATAATGGATGAGCCTACTTCAGCTTTAAGCATTTCAGAATCTGAGGAATTATTTTCAATAATTGAGAATTTAAAACAGGACGGGAAAGCAATCCTTTTTATTTCCCACCGCCTGGAAGACGTTTTTGTGGTAGCTGACAGGGTAACAGTTTTTAGAGACGGCAAGCTTATTGGTACAAAAGACATAAAAGATGTTACCAATGAGAGCCTTATAGAGATGATGGTTGGAAGAAAAGTAAAGGATTTATTTCCAAAAATTGATGTTAAGCAGGGAAAAGAAGTTTTAAGAATTGAAAATCTGTCCAAAAAAGGGAATTTCAAAAATGTTTCTTTTTCCCTCCATGAAGGGGAAATTCTAGGATTTTACGGCCTGGTTGGAGCAGGAAGGACAGAAGTGGCAAAAGCTATATTTGGAATGGATTTAGCTGATAGCGGCAAAATTTTTATAAGGGGAAAAGAAAAAAAGATTAGAAACCCTGATCAAGCAATTGAAATGGGCTTAGCTTATGTGCCTGAAAACAGGGATGAAGAAGGGATAATATTAGATACAGATATTACTACAAATATATCTTTGCCTATACTGGAAAGTGTAAGCAATTTTGGATGGCTTGATAAAAATGCTGAAATAAAAACAGCAAATAAGTATTCAGAAATGCTTGAAGTTAAAGCTTCAGGACTCGACCAGAAGGTAATGAATTTATCAGGCGGAAATAAACAAAAAGTTTCCCTTGCAAAATGGCTGGCATCTAAATCGAAAATATTGCTTTTTGATGAGCCAACTAAAGGCATTGATGTGGGGGCTAAGGCTGCAGTGCATAAGTTTATTAGTGAGCTGGCATCAAAAGGCTTTGCAATTTTGATGATATCTTCTGAACTGCCGGAAATAATGGGAATGAGTGACAATATATTAGTTATGCATGAGGGCCTTGTTACTAATTATTTTAAAAAAGGTGAGGCTACACGTGAAAAGATATTACAATCAGCAATCTCGGATAAGAAATAGCAGCAAAATTTAATGAAGGGATTATAGATGGCAAAAAAAGATAATAATTTTAAAAAAACAGATACCGGAAATTCTAGCAGCTTAATGCTAAAATTTGCAGGGTTTAGGGAGATGGGCATATTTGTCTTTTTAATTATTTTAGTAATTGTTATTTCTATTAGAAGCCCAGTTTTTTTAACATTTGAAAATATTTATGATATTGGCCTGGATACGGCAATACTTGCTATTATAGCTGTTGGAGAAATGATGGTAATAATTACCAGGGGCATAGATATATCTGTTGGCACGGGCCTGGGCCTTTCTGGCATGGTAGTCGCGCTTATCTTAGCTGAAAATTGGTGGATTCCCCCCTGGCTTGCGATACTTATGGGGATTGCAGTTGGGGCCATACTAGGTTCTTTTAACGGGCTTTTAATTGTAAAGGGCAAAATCCCGCCTATTATTGCTACATTAGGTACAATGAGCGTGTTTAGGGGAATAACTTTTATAATTAATTTTCAGGTGGCTGGCGGGCAATGGGTTTCAGCCCACAACCTTTCTGATTCATTTAAAGCTTTTGCCAGAAGCACTTTTTTAAAGATACCTAATTTAATATTAATAGCTATTATTATTTACATAATTTTTTACTATTTTTTAAACCATACAGTTACAGGAAGGCAGATTTATGCGGTAGGAAGCAGCCCGGAAAGCGCAAAAGTTATTGGCATAAATATAGATAAAATAACATTTTTGCCTTATCTATTTACCGGGATGTTATTTGGCATGGGAGGCGTTCTTTGGGTATCAAGGTATACCGCAGCACAAACAGATTCTGGGACAGGTTTTGAATTTACAGTAATAACCGCTGTAGTTGTAGGCGGCGTTGCTATTGCTGGCGGAAGCGGGTCAATATTTGGAATTCTTCTTGGCTCTATAATTATAGGGGTAATAAATAATGCTGTCCACCTGATAAGGGTATCTCCATTTTGGAAGCTTGCAATCTATGGTTTTATCATACTGCTGGCAGTAATTGTTGATAAGGCAATTTCTAGAAGAATAAATAAAGCATTATTAGAGAGAAGGAAGATATAATGGAAATGATTGATAAATCTAAAAAAACTTTTTCTGTAAAGTCTTTTTTCCTAAGGTGGGAAGTTCTGCTGCTGTTAATATTTATTGTTTACAATATTATCATTATCTTTACCACGCCATATTATTTGGATATTAATAATATATTTGATATGACATTCATATTCACTGAAAAAGGCTTAGTCGCATTAATAATGGCCTTTATAATTATTACCGGTAATGTAGATCTTTCCGTAGCATCTATAATGGGCTTGTCTTCAGTTGCTATGGCCGCAAGTTACCAGGCAGGAGTAAATATATGGGCAGCTTTTTTAATTGGCTTATTGATTGGGACATCGGCCGGTTTTTTAAATGGAATGATTATAACTAGATTATCATTGCCGGCAATAATAATTACACTGGCTACTTATTCTTTCTACAGGGGCATTGCTTATGTAATACTTGGAAATGAAGCAGTTAGCGGATTTACCAAAAAATTTTCCTATATAGGGCAGGGTTATATTGGAAATTCTCCAGTTCCATTTCCTTTAATTATATTTTTAATTATTGCTGTAATTTCTATAATTATTTTGCATAGGACTACTTTTGGCAGAATGGTTTATGCAATAGGCTTAAATGAGAAAGCAGCTTTTGCTTCAGGCATACCTATTAAAAAAATAAAGTTATTATTGTTCACGCTATCCGGTTTTATGTCGGGCTTTGCCGGAATGATTATTACTTCAAGGATAGGCAATACCAGGCCAAATATTGCTACAGGTTTTGAGCTTGAAATTATTACTATCGTAATATTGGGCGGTGTAATGATTACTGGAGGCGTGGGAAATATGTGGGGAGTTTTTATCTCAATAGTTTTAATAAGCACTATTAGGTATGGCTTGGGTTTTCACAATGTGCCAGGACAGATAATGCTCGTAGTTACAGGAGGGCTCCTTATTTCCTCAATACTGATTAATAACTTTCTAAAAACCTTTGTATCTAACAGGGTTTTAAAACGGTGACCGTGATTTGAATTTTAAAAAGGGGGTGGTAACAATTGAAAATTAAATGAGATTTGCTTAGTAGCTTTAAAAGAGTTGCGGCTCAAATTTAAATTTTACTGAACAAATCTCAAAAATATTTTATTAAAATTGGAGGATAATGTAAATTTTTATCCAAGGAGGGACATTATAATGAAAAAGTCTTTAATGTGGTTAATAGTTGGATTATTGTGCCTGTCTATTATTGGCAGTTTCTCACTCTTTGGCTGTGCACAGGAAGCAGCTGAGGAACCTGCTGCAGAAGAAGAAGCAGCAGAAGAGCCTGCAGAAGAAGCAGGGGGCTTAAGCATAGCTATTGTGGTTAAAAATATTGGCAACCCATTCTTTGATGTAATAAAAACAGGATGGGATGAAGCACTTGGTGAGCTTGGCGACGAATCTATATTTAGGGGCCCTGAACAGCCAACCCCTGAAGGCCAGATTGAAATAATAGAATCACTGATTGCGCAAAAAGTTGATGGCTTTACTTATGTGGCAAATGACCCGCAATCGCTTCAGCCAATTTGTAAAAAAGCTATGGACGCAGGAATTGCAGTAGTTGGCTGGGAATCTGGCATAGTTCCAGAAAGCAGGCACTTATCTGTTGAGCCTGCATCTGCTAAAGATATTGGAGTAGACCAGGTTAAAATGCTAGCAGAAATGATAGACTATGAAGGCCAGATTGCAATTCTAAGCGCTACAGCAACAATGGCTAACCAGAATACCTGGATTGAATACATGGAAGAAGAACTTGAAAAAGAAGAATACGCTAATATGGAATTGGTAGACATTGTATATGGCGATGATGTTAGGGAAAAAAGCTATAATGAAGCTCTAGGCCTGTTTAAAACTTATCCGGAGCTTAAAGGAATCATTAGCCCTACAACAGTTGGAATTGCTGCAACAGCTAGAGCAATAACAGATGAAGAGTTGATTGACCAGGTTGAGCTAACAGGATTAGGGCTACCAAGCGAGATGGCTGAATATGTCCACAATGGCGCTTGCAAAGAATTTGGATTGTGGAATCCTATCGACCTTGGCTATCTAGATGCTTATTCAACACATTACTTGGCAACAGGCGAAATAACCGGATCTCCAGGCGAAACATTTACTGCTGGAAGATTGGGTGAATATACTATTGAAGAGCAGGAAGGCGTTGAAAATGGCTTAGTTTATTTAGGCGGCTTGTTTACTTTCAATATTGATAATATTGATGAATGGAAAGATAAAATATAAACTTGGCTAAAAAAGGTGGGGGCGCAAGCTCCCACCATTTTTTTTAATTGAAGGAGGCGGTAATAATATGGAAAAAGTTGTATGGGTTATGGAACTCAAAGAAGATAAAGTCGATGATTATATAGAAGTACATAAAAAAGAAAATGTATGGCCTGAGATTATTGAAGTAAATAAAAAGGCAGGGGTTTTAAAGGAAGAAATATTTGTATTTAAAAATTATGTTTTCTTATATCTGGAAGTACAAGATTACGATAAGATGATGGAGGTTTTTGAGCAGGATGAAGGACTGGCCAAATGGAATAAAATTACATTACCTATGACTAAATCCAAGCCTGAACTAAAAAGTACAATGAAAAGGCTAGATTTAATATTTGATTATGAAAATGGAAAATTACTTCATTAGCGGAGGGAAATATGAAATTAAAGGGAAAATGGGCATTAGTTACAGGGGGAAGCAGAGGAATTGGCAGGGGCGTTTGCCTCGAGCTTGCCAAAGAAGGCTGTAATATTGTAGTTAATTTTGTATCAGACCCTAAGAAAGCAAAGAAAACTGTCTCAGAAGTAAAAGAGCAAGGTGTAGATGCATATGAATATAAGGCTGATGTTTCTGATAGAAGCCAGGTAAATGAAATGTTTAAACAAATTACTGAAAAAAATAAATTGGATATTGTAGTTGGCAATGCCGGCGTAGTAAAAATGCAGCCTTTCTTAGAAGTTACCAAGCAAGCCTGGGACTTTCAGATGAAAATTAACCTAGAAGGCTCTTTTAATATAGGACAGGAGGCTGCAAAATATTTTGTTAGGCGAAAAAAGGGAGGCAAAGTTATTTTTATGACTTCTTTTAACCAGGAAGTGCCTAATGGAAGCCAGGGTGTTTACAGCATCACAAAGAGTGGCATAAAAATGCTGGCAAAATCAATGGCTTTAGAACTTGCAGAGCATAATATAAATGTGAACACTATTGCTGCCGGTGCAGTAGCAACTGATATAAATGTAGAGCAAAGGAAAATGTTTCCGGGCTTAATTGAAAGATTAAGTAAAATTATTCCACTGCATAGGTGGGGGACTGTAGAAGATATGGGAAAAGCGGCAGTTTATCTTGCATCTTCTGATTCTGATTATGTAACTGGTTCTACCATATTTGTTGAAGGTGGAATAATGATAAATAATGGAATGATGATAAATATAGTAGAAGATTAAAAAGAAGGGGTAAGTTATGGAATACAATGTCAAAATATTTAAAAATGGATCTACTAAAGCTCCGGGGCCTGAAATGTATTATCTAAGCGAATGGGATAAAGAATACACCCTTTATACTTACTTTTTTCAAGTAAAAGGCAATGGGCATAATATATTAATTGATACCGGGTGTGGGGATATAGATGCTATAAATGACATGCTTTTAGAAGATTTTGGGGGTAAGATATCTTTTGACTTGCCAGAATCTGAAACTACTGAAAATATATTAAAAAGCAATAATATAAATACTGAAGATATAGATTATGTTTTTATCTCACATCTACATCATGACCATGCATCCAATGTAGATCTTTTCCCCAATGCAAAAGTAGTGCTTTCAAAAAAGGGTTGGCTAAAATACATGGAAAAAGATAAACCCTATTATTATAATGATGTCTTGTTTCCGACTAAACCAATAAAGTATCTGGCTTCACTTCCCCCCGATAGGCTAATATTTGTAGAGGAGGAAAAAGAAATTCTTCCAGGAATTTCAGCTTTTTGGGTAGGGGGCCATACCCCTGGCTGCATGGCAGTAGAGGTAAATACTAAAAAAGGAAATGTGGTATTTACATCAGATGTAGCTTTTTTTGAAGGTAATATTAAAAAGAACCACCCAATAGGCCTGTATTATAACCAGTGGGAGGTTTTTGAAGCTTATAATAAAATAAGGGATAAAGCAGACATAATAGTGACAAGCCATGACCCGGATATGATAGACAAAAAATTTAAAGACAGGAAAATATAAATTTATTTATTGGGATTATTTATGTAAATGCAATAAAAAAATAAAGATAATTTGTTTTGCTGCCATAAGCTTATTAACATTTTGTATTATAGTTAAATTTTTTAAAAAGGAGAAAATTTATGAAGATTTCAGAAATTGAAGTGATAAATATTGCAGCAACCAAATCGGAGGGAATAGCAAAATTTATTAGAAACTCCTCCCTGGTAGGGCCGATGGAGCCTTATGCTGAATATGCTGAAGACAGGGGCATGTGGACTGGCGGAGGCCATTGGGTAGTCCCAATAGTAATAATCAGGACAGACGAAGGGCTTGAAGGATATGGCTTTTGCGGCGGCGGAAGCGCTGTTGCCGGAAAAGCTTTAATAGATGAACATTATAAGAATTATTTAATTGGCTCCGACCCTTTTGATACTGAAATGCTCTGGGATAAGATGTTTAGGGCTTCTATTGTTTTTGGCAGGAAAGGCGCTGCAATCGAGGCTATCAGCGGGGTGGATAATGCTTTATGGGATATTAAAGGAAAAGCGGTTGGCATGCCCACTTATAAATTACTAGGCGGCAAAACCAAGGATAAAATAAAGCTATATGCCAGCAATCTCCATCCAAGCAATATTTTTAATCCTGACTATGAATTGCTTGCAAAGGAAGCTATAGATTACAAAGAGCAGGGGTATCAAGGCATGAAGCAGAGGATGTGCGCAGGCCCCAGGGAAGGGAAAGCAGGCATGAAAAGAAATGAAATGCTTGTAAAAACTGTAAGGGAAGCGGTTGGGGATGAAATAGATTTAATGCTTGATGCATATATGGGATGGGCAGATGTTGACTATGCGGTAGAAATGATAAAAAGATTAGAAAAATATAATCTAACCTGGGTTGAAGAGCCGCTATTGCCTGGAGATTTTGAAGGCTATAAATATTTAAGGAAAAAAGTCAGTGTCCCTATTGCTGCGGGAGAACATGAATACACAAGGTTTGGGTTTAAAGAACTAATAACACAGAAAATAGTAGATGTAGCACAGCCTGATATTAGAAGGATTGGTGGCCTGACTGAAGCTAAAAAAGTGGCTGCCCTGTGTGAAGCATTCAATATGCCATGTGCGCCGCATGTTGCATATGCTGAAACAATACATTTTACATTATCATGCCCTGCAGTTAGGTGGGCTGAAGATACCTGTGTCCCCAGCTGGGAAAAGAAAGAAGGCGGCTTTTCAGATGCATATGTTATAGGGGCCCCTAAAGCCAAAAATGGATTTATAAAGATAGAAGATGAAAAACCAGGTTTGGGAATAGAGCTTAACATGGATGTTATTGATAAATTAAGGTTATAGCTGCCATGTGAATTAAGCATTATTTTTAAAAAATAATTTATTGCCGGCTTTAGGCAACAAGTTAATTTTTTTATTATTTAATTGTATTGATCTTAATTATTTAATAAAATATTCTAAAGGCATTTAATAAAAGGAGCCCTAATTGATAATCGGAAAAATTGATAGTGATATCCAGCAGTTAAGCCATATAAAGGGCATAGATAAGGTATTGGAATTTATCTCAAGAACAAATTTTGATGATATAACTGAGGGAAAGCATCTCATAGACAGGAATAACCTTTTTTATAATCTTTCTACATATAGAACCACATATAAAGGCAATAAATTAGCTGAAGTCCATTGGGAATATATTGATTTCCAGTATATTATATCCGGCGAAGAGCTTATAGGCTGGGCTAATTATGGTGATGGGCAAAAGCCGGTAAAAAAATATTCTGAACAGGAAGATATTGCTTTTTTTGATGATATCCAGGATGAAAGCTTCTTTATTTTAAAGCAAGGCATGTATGCCATATTTTATCCTGAAGATATACATAGGCCCGGGCTTCAGGCATCAAGAAGCTGCGAAGTAAAAAAAGCTATTTTCAAGATAAAAATTTAAAATATCCTGGAAAAGAAACTAATATTGATTTTACCTGCCAAGCTAATATTTAGCAGCGGCAAAAATAGATAAATTGTCTGATAATTTAGAAAAATATAGGCAAAAATGATGTATAACCACAGCTTCTAAAAGAATTATAGGATTAAGTTATTATTCTACAGAAAACTCTAAATCTTTAATCTTTTCTCCATTAAGAAATATTTCTGCAGTATAATCGCCAGAAGGAAAACCCTCAGAGATGCTAATATTGAAACTAATAAAGCCAGAGCCTTTTTTATCAATATTTGAGCTTTGTTCTTGGATGATATCTCCAGTATCTAGATAAGTCCATATTACTTTTATCTTGTCATCGGGCGTTATATTCTCCACATTAATGGATAAATAGATATTTTTGCTCTTAGCCGGGAAGATATTGGGAAGCTTTTCAGGCGCATTATTTTCATCTATGCTTTCAGCTAAATAAATTCCTTCAATTGATAATGGTTTTTGGGTAGAACATCCTGGAAATATGGCAATTACTATGGTTAATAATATTGCTAAAAATATTTTAACTTTCATGTTTTATCCTTTATAATTTTTCTATGGCTTAATGGTTTTATATTAAATAAATTTCTGTTTTATGTAAATGCAAATAAATAAAATTTTTAGGGAAAGGGTTGGCTTTGGGCGATGAAAAAAGGGAAAAATTAAAAGACCTTTATTACAAGATAAAAGATTGTAAAAAATGCAGCCTTTACAAAACAAAAAATAAATTTGTCTTTGGAGGCGGCAATGCTAATGCGGAGCTTGTTTTTGTAGGCGAAGCCCCTGGGAAAAATGAAGACCTCAAGGGCAAGCCTTTTGTTGGAAGGGCGGGCAAGGTATTAGATGACCTTCTGGGTTCAATAAATTTAACCAGGGACCAGGTATTTATTGCAAATGTCTTAAAATGCAGGCCTCCTGGAAATAGGGACCCGAGGGCAGAAGAAGTAGAAGCCTGCAAGGGACACCTGTTCAATCAGCTTAAAATAATGGAACCTAAAATTATATGTACGCTTGGAAAGCATTCTACCCAACTTATACTAAACACGAAACAGGGGATTACGGGCTTGAGGGGCAAGGTTTACAGAAGAGGCAATAAAATAATTTTTCCCATTAACCATCCGGCGGCTGTCCTTTACAATCCTTCCAAATATGGTACTCTTCAAAAAGATTTTAAAAGGATAGAAGAACTGTTAGAAGAAAATATTGAAAAAGAAGCTGTCAATTTAGGAGAGGAAAAGAAGGAAGAATCTAGGCAACTAGGCTTATTTTGATAATATGAATTTTAAAATTATTTCCAATTCCCCAGCTGAAACTATAAAAAGAGGGAAAAAATTTGCAAAATTATTAAGCCCTGGCGATATTATTTTATTCTCTGGCGAGCTTGGCGGCGGCAAAACCACCTTTATAACCGGAATTGCAAAAGGGCTGGGCATAAAACAAAATTTATCAAGCCCAAGTTTTACAATTATTAATGAGTATCCATTGGGTAGTAAAAAATTTATACATGCAGACCTTTACCGGATTGACAGCATGGATGAAGTAAACTCTATAGGCTTAGGCGATTATTTATATGATTTAAAATCTATAATATGCATTGAATGGGGCAATAAGATAGAAAGCTATATTGATAGGGATTTTTGCATAATTAATTTTAAATATAATATTAATGCGGAGCAAGAAAGAAATATAATTTTTAGAAGCAGCTCAAGTTATTGGGACAAGAAATTAAGAAAATTAGAGAAAATATTAAAAAAAGAATATCTTATTTAAGTTATGTATATTTTAGGAATAGACAGCACGACCGACAGATTATTTGCTGCAGTTTCATTAAATGGCAAAACCATGTCTAATGCAGAAATAAGAGATTCACATAAACACATGGTAAGCGCAATAAGGGTTATTGACAGTGTCTTAAAAAAGGCCGGCATAAAGTTAGAAGATATTGATGTTTTTTCTGTAAATATTGGGCCGGGAGATTTTACTGGAACCAGGATTGGTTCAAGCATTATAAAGACATTATCCTGGGTAAAGGGCAAGAAAGCTTACGGCGTTTCTGCCCTTGATGTTTATGCTGTAGGGATACTAAGAAAAAATATTTTAAATATAGACCGCAAGCTAAAAAAGGGCCAAAATATTGTAATATCTCCCTTGCTGGATGTAAGAAGGGGAGAAATTTATTTTTCTTTTTATAAGCTCTTAAAAAATAGTATAGCTAAAAAAGCAAGTGGGGCTGAAGACTATAAAAAAGGGACTAAAATTTGCTGTAATATAGAAATTGGCGGGATTGATTATTCCTTGATAAAGATTGAAAAAAATATTTTAGAAAAGGCGGATAATATAAATAAACACTTTTTAAATTTAGGAAGCAATCATTTCTATTACCTATCAGGCAGCGCAGCACTAAATTACAAAAAGATGCTTTCTGGGATTGCTATGGAAAATAAGAATATCTTTTTGGATAAAAATATTATTTATCCAGATGCGGAATGCCTTAATATAATTTCATACCTTAAAGCTTTAAGGGGCGAGGAAGATAAAAACCTTGTGCCTGCATATATAAGGGAGTTTATGCCTTTTGGAGGAAAAGATGGCAGGTAAATTAATTTTAGGAATTGAAACTTCTTGTGACGACACTGCTGCTGCAGTGGTAAGAGATGGAAAGGATATGCTGTCTAATATTGTTTCCTCCCAAAATGAAATACATAAAAAATATGGAGGCGTTGTCCCAGAAATTGCTTCAAGAAAACATATTGAAGTTATAAACATAGTAATAAAGGAAGCAATAAATAAAGCGGGTGTAAAAATTGGAGATATTGATGCAGTTAGCGTAACAAACAGGCCCGGCCTTATAGGCTCTCTTCTTGTAGGCTTGGGCGCTGCAAAAGCAATTAGTTATGCGCAGGGCATACCTTTGATTACAGTAAATCATCTAAAAGCCCATATTTATTCAAATATACTCATAAATTCTAAAATTAAAGGAAATTTTTTAGGTTTGATAGTATCAGGAGGCCATACAAGCCTGTATTTCATTGACAATAATTGGAAAATTTCAGAAATTGGCCATACGGTTGATGATGCGGCAGGAGAAGCTTTTGATAAAATTGCAAGGTACTTAAAGCTTGGATATCCTGGCGGCCCAATAATAGATAAGCTTTCTAAAAAAGGAGACCCAAGCTTTATTGATTTTCCAAGGCCAATGCTTGACAGCGGGGACCTTAATTTTTCTTTTAGTGGCCTTAAAACGGCTTTAATTTACAAGACTAAAAAAAACAAAGGCCTTTTAAAAAAAGAAAATCTTAATGATTTAGCGGCAAGCTTTCAGAAAGCAATAGTTGACGTGCTTATTGAAAAGACAATTAATGCCTGCAAACAGTATGGGTGCAGAGATATTTTAATTAGCGGGGGAGTGGCCGCTAATAGCAGGTTGAGAGAAGACTTTAAAGAAATTTGTAAAAAAGAAAATATTAAATTATATGCGCCTCCTCTTTGGTTGTGCATGGATAATGCTGTAATGGTAGCCTGCCTCGGATATTATGAGCTAGTCTCTGGGAATGTTTCTGATTTAAGCGCCGATGTTTATTCGAGGTCAGACTTGTAAATACTCCATTTTAAAGTTGTAATTTATTGTAATCATACATTTAATGAAAAAATAATTATAATTCCCTTGATTTTTTTAGCCTATTATAATATTATTTTTTAGCAGTCGGGTGCTAAGAGTGCTAATAATTTTAATTAATAGCTTAATTTTACAAAAGGAGGTAATTATGAAATACAAACCACTTGGCGACAGGTTACTGATTGAAGTATCAAAGACTGAAGAAAAAACCAAAAGCGGTATAGTTTTGCCTGACTCAGCTAAAGAAAAGCCCCAGGAGGGAAAAGTAGCAGCTGTAGGCTCTGGTAGAACAGATAAAGACGGCAAAAAAATACCCATGGAAGTAAAGGCAGGAGATAATGTCTTATACTCCAAATACTCAGGTACAGAGGTAAAAATAGATGATAAGGAGCACCTGATAATAAAAGAATCCGATATTTTGGCAATAATTGAAAACTAAGGAGGCTAATTATGGCAAAAGAGCTAAGGTATGATGAACAAGCAAGAAGAGCGCTAGAGCGTGGCGTTAACATAATCTCTGATGCAGTAAGGGTAACACTTGGCCCTAAGGGAAGAAATGTAGTGCTGGAGAAAAAATACGGGGCACCTACAATTACAAATGACGGGGTTACCATTGCAAGGGAGATTGAAGTAGAAGACGTATTTGAAAACTCAGGGGTACAGCTCTTAAAAGAAGTAGCTACAAAGACAAATGATGTAGCAGGGGACGGCACCACCACAGCTACAATACTTGCCCAGGCTATGGTAAAAGAAGGGCTAAGAAATGTAGCAGCAGGCGCAAACCCGCTTCTACTAAAGCGTGGAATAGAGTCAGCGGTAGGCTCTGCAGTAGATGAGATACAGAACATGTCTGTAGAGATTGCAACTGATAAAAAAAGGATAGCAGAGGTTGCAGCCATATCTGCAGCAGACCAGGAGATAGGACAGACCATAGCAGATGCAATGGATAAAGTTGGAAAGGACGGAGTTATAACTGTTGAAGAGTCAAACAAGTTTGGAATAGAGATTGAACTTGTAGAAGGCCTGCAGTTTGATAAAGGATACCTCTCCCCTTATATGGTAACAGATACAGAAAGGATGGAGGCAACCTTATCTGATCCCTATATCCTTATAGCTAACCAGAAGCTGGCTGCAGTAAATGATCTTGTTCCAGTGCTAGAAAAAGTTATGCAGTCGGGAAAGCCTCTCCTTATAATAGCAGAAGATATAGAAGGAGAAGCTCTGGCTACAATAGTTGTAAACAAGCTCCGTGGAACCCTTAACTGCGTGGCAGTAAAAGCCCCGGGTTTTGGCGATAGAAGAAAGGCAATGCTAGAAGATATAGCTATAGTTACAGGCGGCCAGGTAATATCTGAAGAGATAGGAATAAAAACAGAAAATGTAACTTTAGAGATGCTGGGCTCAGCAAGGCAGGTAAAAGTAGATAAGGAAAATACCACCATAGTAGAAGGTAAAGGAAGCCTAGATGATATAAAGGGAAGAGTAAAACAGATAAAAACAGAAATTGAACAATCAGACTCAGACTTTGATAAAGAAAAGCTACAAGAGCGCCTTGCAAAGCTATCCGGAGGAGTTGCAGTAATAAGGGTAGGCGCAGCAACAGAAGTAGAGCTAAAAGAGAAAAAGCACCGTATAGAAGATGCCCTCTCTGCTACCAAGGCAGCAGTTGAAGAAGGCATAGTTCCAGGCGGCGGAGTAGTTTTGGTAGACATAATACCAAAACTTGACCTCTCCAAGCTTAGCGGAGATATAAAGACTGGAGCAAAAATAGTAGTAAAGGCTCTAGAAGAGCCGCTAAGGCAGATTGCAAACAATGCAGGACTTGAAGGTTCTGTAGTGGTAGAGAAAGTAAAAGGCCTTCCAGCAGGTGAAGGGCTGGATGCACTTACAGGAGAATATGTAAACATGATAGATAAAGGCATAATTGATCCTGCTAAGGTTACAAGAAGCGCGCTACAGAATGCATCATCAATTGCAGCGCTTCTGCTTACTACTGAAGTTATAGTGGCTGATAAGCCAGAAGAAAAAGATAATGCAC
>JAGYOJ010000080.1 GCA_018399435.1 Actinomycetota bacterium
TTTTTTATATCTTATGCCTTTCTGTCTATTAAAAATTTAGCAATATCTATTAATGGTTTGGTATTAATATCTAATTTGCTTATTATTTTTATTGCTTCCTTAACTTTTCTTTCAGCAATCTTTCTTGATTCTTCTAGCCCCCATATCTTTGGGAAAGTATTCTTATTTAATATTTCATCTTTTCCTACAGTTTTTCCCAGTGTTTCCTCATTTGCAGTTATATCCAAAATATCATCAGTGATTTGGAAAACAAGCCCAAGATTTTTTGAAAATTCAATTAATTTTTTTAATTTATCTTCGCTAGCTTTACAAATTAAAGCGCTACATTTTATTGAGGCAGTTATAAGCTTGCCAGTCTTATTATTGTCCATAATCTCTAGCTTTTTCTTAGATAAGTCTTTCCCTGTATAAAAAACGTCTATTACCTGGCCTGAAACCATTCCCTTTGCGCCAGAAGCTTCTGCAATTTCTTTTATTACTTTTAGTTTTGTATCACAGTCTACATCCTGGTATTTAATTATTATATTAAAAGCTTCTGCAAACAAAGCATCTCCTGCAAGGATTGCAATGTCTTCACCAAATATCTTATGGCTGGTTGGCTTCCCCCTCCTAAGGTCATCATTATCTATAGATGGGAGATCATCGTGTATTAATGAATAAGAATGGATAAATTCAATTGCACATGCAGTTGGAAGCACATTTTTATAATCTTTATCTAAGCTGATGGCTGTAAGCATGCATAATACTGGCCTGAACCTTTTGCCGCCATTTCTAATACTATAGTTTATTGCCTTATTTAAAACTTTAGGCAGTTCATTATAATCTGCAAGTATTTTATACAAATATGAATTAAATTTTTTTACTAAATAATTTGGATACATTTCCTATTTTTATGATAGAAATTATTTACCAGAGTTTAAATCTATAAGTATTTTACCTAATATTCCATTTATGAATTTAGGAGTGTCATCTTTTTGTCCAAGGACCTTGGCAATTTCAATAGCCTCGTCCACTGATACTTTTAATGGTATATCGTCTAAATAATACATTTCATAAATAGCCACTCTTAAAATATTTTTATCAATTATGGCTATTCTATCTAAAGACCAGTTTTTGACTACCTTCTCTATTATCTTATCAATTTCACTTTTTTTATCATTAACCCCTTTGACTAATTTTATTGAAAAATCACTAATTTTATTGCCAAGCAAAATCTCATTATTTATTATATCTATGGCTTTTTTGCCCATTAAATCACTTTGATATAGGATGATTATTGCACTTTCCCTGCTTTCCCTTCTTGACATTTTTACCATAATTATTTGCTTATCCTAGTTATATATTCGCCAGTTCTTGTATCTACCTTAATTATATCACCTTCATTAATAAATAATGGAACTTGTACCATTGCTCCTGTTTTTATTTTTGCTGGTTTAAATGAGCTTCCTACTGTATCGCCTTTTACACCTGGTTGGGTTTTTATAATCTCTGTTTCTATAAATATGGGTAAATCAATTGAAATTGGCCTTCCCTCATAAAATGCTACCTTAACCTCCATATTTTCTTCTAAAAAGTCCTTTTTATCTTCAATATTTTTTTCACTTATTGGAACTTGCTCATAAGTTTCTGTATCCATGAAAATATAATGTATATCCTTGTATAAAAATTGCATGTTTCTAAAATCAAGTATTGCTTGTTTTACCTTTTCTGCAGATCTGAAAGTTTTTTCAATTATGGCTCCGGTATCTAAATTCTTTAATTTAGTTTTTACAAAAGCTTGGCCTTTCCCAGGCTTTACATGCTGGAAAAATAAGACCTTATATAAATTGTCTTCATATTCTATAGTCATTCCATTTTTTAAATCATTAGTTGTAACCATCTCTTCCCCTCTATTCTGTAATATTTATATAAGACTTATTAGTATTATATAATACTTCACAACTTTCTTTCTTTATTAAAACCATGTCTTCAATCCTTACCCCTCCAAAACCTTCTACATAAATTCCAGGCTCAATAGTTATAATCATGTTTTCCTTTAAAACCGTATCATAATTATTGCTAACTATGGGCATTTCATGCACCTCCAGCCCTACACCATGTCCAAGGCTGTGGCCAAAATTATTTCCATATCCATTTTTACTGATGTAATCCCTTGCTACCTTATCAAGCTCTTTGCAAGTAATTCCTTCTTTGCATTTTTCTATAGCTAACAATTGGGCCTGTAAAACTATATCATAAATCTTTTTAAATTTGTGGTTATTTTTATTATTTATAAAAAAAGTTCTGGTAATATCAGAACAATAATTATTATATATGCAGCCAAAATCCATTAAAAGTAAACCAGGTTTTATCTTTTCCTTGCCAGAAACATGGTGAGGTAAGGCAGAATTAGAATTATTAGCTACAATTATGTCAAATGACTTGCCGCTTGCACCAGCTTTTATCATATATCTTTCTAGATCAAAAGCAATTTCTATTTCAGAATAGTTATAAATTCTTTTAATTTCTGTATCTAAAATATTTTTTATAGCAATATCTGCAATATTACATGATTTTTTTATATAATCTATTTCAATTTGGTCTTTAACTACCCTCAAATTCTCTAAAATACTCCCTGCACTAATTAAATTCTTGCTAAACCTTTTAGAAATTTCTTTTATTTTTTTATACTCTTCCAAGTTAACATTTTTTTCCTCAATGCCAATTTTTTTGCCTTCTATAGCAGATATAGCAGTTTTTAGTTTTTTATACTTTTTACTCCTAAATTGAATTATTTCAATACCTTCCCTGGAGCTTTTTTTTGCCTGTTCAAAATAAATAAAATGTACAATTAGATAAATATTGTTTTTATCAATTAATAAAAAACTTCCAGAATCCTTTCCATAAAACCCGGTAATATAAAATATGTTTTTATCCTTTAGCAATAAGATAGCATCTAAATTTTCCTTTTCTATTGCTTCCCTTAATTTTTTTATCCTTAATTTGTAATTGTTTATTTTTACCATCCTATTCATTTTTTATTTCTTGCCAATTCTCTATTATTATGCTGCCATAACCTACCGTAGATTCAGGAAGATCATCAGGTAGAAAATCTCTCAAATTAGATTCATAATAAATATCAGAATTATTATCAATAATTAAATGTTTTGCGATTAGGCTGCCCCTAAAATAAGTTCCTTCTTCTAATTTTAAATTATTATTTGCAATAGCTAAAAATACCCCATCCGGATCACCGCTTGATTTTCCAAAATCTAAATACATGTCTGACATAGACATTAGCAGCAGCAAATCATTTTCTGGAAATGTGCTTATGTCTGTTGGTGTTAATTTATAATAAACGCTTGTATCTAATTTGCTAATAATCTTGCCCTTACCTTCATATGTAATACTTGCCTTACCGCCGCTGCTAGAACCTATGTAGACATTTCCATCAACTATAATATTGCCATTAATTTGCAAAATTCCATTATCATCAAAATATAAGTAACTTGAGTCTAAGCCGGTCCCAGTAATGCTATTTTCACTAATTTCCAAGTCTCCTGTTACATATGTCTTATTTGTCAGCCCATCAATATAATCCTGGTCTATAACAATCATAGGCAGATGCATAACATTCGTATAGTAAACATAAACATATACATTATCATTTTTGTCAGGATTGATAGGATCAATCAATTGGCCATTAACATCATACATTAGCCCGCCAAGGTATAATATAATTGAATTACTTTCACCTCCAACTGAAGGATACCCTATATAAGAATTGCCTCCAAGAGTTATATCTTCTCTAACATATAAAGGGCCCTCTAAAAACTTTACGCTTCCCCTGAGGTTTAATACCCCATTAGTATAGAACGGGCCGTGTATTGATGTCTGGGAAGCTGAAACATCTCCAGAGTTCATGGGATCGCTTGAATAGATATAATCATATATATCTATTTCATCGCCGCCTGTAATATTTATAAATACTTTAACCGTTCTTTCAGAGCCGCTCTTATCTATGCCATTTGAAATAACATTATAACCTATTAAATTTCCATTATCATAAGCTTCTGTATAACTTATAGTAAAACTACCCTGGTTTTCTCCACCCTCAGTTACCTGTATAGAATACCCGCTCTCAGGCAATGCCTCTAATTGGCCGTCAAAATAGTTTCGCAACTTGGATTGGAAATTAGCAATACCTGCTTCTGCAAAGTTAAAAGCGCGCAAATTTTCTTCATCCAGCTCTGTAAATTTAATATTCCTAAAAACATATCCAAGCATAGATGCGGTACCTATTATTACCACAAGCGCAATAACTAAAATTAGTATAGTAATATTTCCATTATCTTTCTTTTTTATTTTTCTACCTATTGTCATAGCTAAATATTATTCCTTAATGTTAATTTAGTGCTTAAATTCATGGTCCTATTGCTGCTCTGGCCACTTTGGTCAACTGACATATTAATTTCAATGATCTTAATATCTCCCATTTGCTCAATAGCTATTGGAAATTCTATTGGCTCCCCAACTCCGGAATAATAATTAAAAAAGTCAGTATTTACTATATTGGATAAAATTACTTTGCCTTCTCCACTATTTATTGATTTAACTAACTTATAATAAATATCTTCACTTACCAAAGAATAGCTTACTTGTTCAGTGACATCGTCGCTATTTATATCACTTGTAAAGATAATACTATTTTGTGTGGCCTGGCTAATTTCGCTTGCTTCCCTGACCTCCCTTTTTAAAATATATAATGCTGTCCTTGAATCTATTTCAGAAGTAGTGGTACTTACAACTAAATTCGTTGCATTAATAGAAGTAAAATAGGTTAAAGTAATAGTAGATACTACCAATATCATTAATAATAAGACCAGTAATAGCTCAACAAGCGTAAAACCAGACTCCTGTTTTAATTTATTTTTAAATTTAAATATCATTGTTTAAATAATTTTTACATAATTTTCTTTGCATTTAGCCTAGCACTAAATGACGCTATTTTTATATTACCTGGATACCTAGCTATTTCAGTAGACGCAACTGAATTGCTGGGGCCGCTTTCCGTGCCATCATCATACACCACACTTACATAATAATTATATGAAGCTGTACCCCCTGGGTTATCTATATAGCTTAGGTCATCAGAACTTCCAATCAGGCTACCGTCCCTGTATACCTTATATTCCACTATTATTAAATCAGTCTCAGGAGCACTCCAGGCCAATACAATAGTCCTGGTAGTCCCATCCCAATCATCATCAGCAATACTTAAATTTGAAGGCGTGGGATAAGCATCAGTGCTACCGGTCGATGAATCGCTGCCAGAAGGATAAATTTGCGTGATTACCTCTATTTCTTCCTGCATTGGTTCTTTAAAAACGCTTACCGAAACTTGCTTATAGTTTTCTTCTCCATCAACCCAAGATACATTATAGTTTATAGTATAGCCCTCTGAATTAATTATTTCATTTTCTAAGCTTCCTTCTGGTGTGCCGCCTACAAGGCCTATATTCTCATAATCCATTGCCCTTATTTTCTCCATTTCCTCATTAGCTATTGAAATAGCTATAGTTTTTGTCTTATTATATTTAGAAGTGTTTACTGCCATAATACTGCTGTGGATTACTATTGCGGTAATAATTGCTATAAGAAAAAATGCAATTATTATCTCCACTAAAGTAAATCCACTTTCACTGCTTACATATTTCTTATATTTTTTAAATAAGAATTGAAAAAAATTTAACATTTTAGATATTAGCCTAATAAATCATTAGCCGCAAAAAGGGCTAATTTATATCCATTTAAGCCAAATCCACCTATGATACCCTTCACTGCTGGAGAAATTACTGATCTTTTTCTCCAATCTTCCCTATTGAAAATATTTGATATGTGGACTTCTATTGTTGGAATTTTAGAAGCAACTATTGCGTCATGCAAGCTGTAACTGTAATGGGTTAATGCCCCAGGGTTAATTATTATAGCATCTATATTCCCTATTGCTTCATGAATTTTATCTATTATTTTGCCTTCTGAATTTGATTGAAAGTATTCAAGAGTAATATCATTGCTTTTACTATAGGATTTTAAATCACCCAAAATTATATCAAAACTCTTGTCCCCATATATTTTTTCTTCCCTTTTGCCTAGAAGATTAAGATTTGGCCCATTAATTATTATTATATTTTTCATGTTTATTCCATATTATTAATTATACACTTTTCTATTATATCTCTTTTTATATTAAAATGGAAACTTGGTTTATTTATTCCCTTTAATAAAACAAATTTATTTCTACTTGAAGTAAACTTTTTGTCATACATTAAAGATTCCATTATATCTTCAAGCTTCAAATTCTTTATTTTATAAGGAAGCTTCAATTTCTTGTAAAACCTTAAAATATAGTCCTTTACATCTCCTTTTATTAAACTTAATTCTTTTGATATGTCCAGGGCAACCAGCATTCCCAGGCTAACTCCCTGGCCATGGTTAATCTCTGTTAAATTAGAAGCCCTTTCTATTGCATGGCCCACGGTGTGGCCAAAATTTTCTAAATTCCTATAATTTTTATCAAATTCATCTTTCTCAACAACCTTTGCTTTTATTTTACAGGATAAAAAAATTATATCTTCAAATACTTTAGTTTTTATAAAATTAAATAATCTGTCTTTACCCTCAAAAGGAACATGTTTATCTATTAAGTCAAGTATCTTTTTATTAAAAACTATGCCATTTTTTATGATTTCGCCAAAACCATTTATAATTTCTTTCTCTTTTATAGTTGATAACAGATTAGTATCTACCAAAGTCATAAAAGGCTGGTAAAAGCTTCCAATAAAATTTTTTACTTTATCATAATTTACTGCAACTTTCCCACCAATACTGCTATCAATTTGGCCAATTATAGTGGTAGGGTACTGGATTAATCTAACACCCCTGTGGAAAGTGGCTGCAGCAAACCCTGCAGCATCACCCAAAACTCCGCCGCTAAACGCGACAACTATATCATTTCTATGTAAATTAAAATCTTTAAATTTTT